>JAJEGW010000021.1 GCA_022819605.1 Silicimonas sp.
GGCCATCAACGCCACCGCCGCCGATCATTTGCGCCAGTCGGGAGTTCCCGACATTCCCCGCCGCGGAGTCCCCCAGAAGAATGGCCTTGTTCTGCCGCTCGGCCTCTGCCTGCGCGCCGCGAAGGATCTCTCCGTATACCGGATTTGCTGCGTCATGTACAACAAACGCAATCGTGCCGGATTTCGACGACCGCAGAGATTGCGCCGCGACGTTCGGCGCATAGTTCACTTCTTGCACGACTCTTAGAACGCTCTCCCGAGTCTCCTGGCTGACGCGGAGGGTCTCATCATTGTTGATGACCCGCGATACCAAGGCCGACGAAACACCAGCGCGTCGCGCGATCTCTGCCAGAGTAGCCATATCACACCCGTCACCCACGCATTGCGCCACCATTCGAACGCCGCAAGCAGTCAGACATGCACGCTTCCGTGCTACAATTGGCGGGGTGGTTCAGAATTAGCCAAATCGGTGGGCAATGCCCCGCCACAAACCAACGCAATTTCAGTCGCCACCGACCAAGCCGGCTATAATCACAGCATGCCAATCAGCGCCTTTTGCCTGCTTTCGCGCAGAAAACACGCACCGCACCTGGAATCGCTCAAGACCGCCAATGACTAAGCCGAACTTCTAGTCAATATAGGCGCTCCATTTCCGGAAAGTGAAGCGCCTTTGATGTCTTGCCCGGCATTTGCCGTGCGATTTGACCATGATATTTGACCTTGCAATTTGCGGCACCCTGGAGCGAGCAGGAGTTCCGGTTTCCGTCATTTGCACGTTTTCATCGCGATTTTTGGATTACGGCAGGGACGACGCCATCTGTACCGTCAGGCGTGGCTGCGGAATGGGCGCGGATCAGGACTTGACAAGGGATGGCTCATAAGAATTCCCATCTGTATCGTCGGCGCGATCCATCCCTTCGCGTAGTCGAATTCGGTCGTAGTCGGGTAAATCGGCGAATTCCCGTTCATCACGGGCCCGCCCGAAACAAGACCCAATCTCATGGTCGAGATGATGACTGGTGGGCAATCCGACCGCCGCCGCGTACAGGTCGCCGCGCAGACGCGGGAGATCGGCAAATTCTTGGCGTCGATTGGATCTGGAGCTTTCACTCTCTCGAAGCCTCTGCCGCGCAAATCTGTGGATTTCCTGGCATTCAAGTCAAGCAGATGCTCCAACACCGATCCTCGGAGATTGGCATCCGCACATCCAACTCGTGCCCGCTTCCGCGCATCGAGAAAGTCTTTCGCGACGCGCTTCAATCTGTTGAAAACGGTTGAACATTGCGGGGCCTGCCATTGATGCCGATCAACTCGGACGGGGTCGAGAGTCGCTCTGCCAAGCACGTCAAGGCCGTGTTTGGTAAATCGCTTTACTAGCAATAAAACATGTGCTTTACCTGACCAGACCGGACTCGGGACCGCTGACCTTTTCAACGAAACATCGGATGGGATGGGCAACCGAACCCGCGGACAGAACTCCAATTTCAAAGACTTTCCGCAGAACACTGACATGCCCCATATCCTGAGAGTAATCGCCTGGGACGATCCGCGCTGCACCGATCCGCTTGAGGCGGCTGCCGTGGAATGGGAGGCCAGAACAGGTGGGAGAATCGAGATTTCCCGCCGTCCGCTGACGGCGTTCAATGACCAGCCCCTGCGCGAGTTGTCCCCTGCTTGCGACGTGATGATTATCGACTTTCCACACATCTCTCAGGCCATGCAGGAAGAGGCGATCATACCGATCGAAGAGATCGTTGATGATGAAGTCACACGGTCAGTTTCCGCCAACGCGATCGGACCCGCGCAAGCGTCATTCCTTGTGGACGGCGTGAATTCGGCCTTCTGCAGCGACGCTGCGTGCCATGTGGCGGCCCACCGGCCCGCGACCTTGTCCGGCTACGGTGCGTCCGCTCCCGAAACCTGGGACGAGGTCATGTCGCTGGCGGAAAGTTATCCGGGCTCGGTGGCTCTGGCCCTTTATCCGGCCGACGCAATCGTTTCGCTCATGAGCATCGCAGCCGGCAAGGGCGTTGTCCCAGACGGCGGCAATAGATTTTTCCCCGATCCCGAGCCGGCGAAACAGTCGATTGACCTCCTTGTCAGGCTCACGCGAGTAGTTGAGGATCATTGCTGGCAATATACTCCCCAAGCCCTCTTCAAAGCCGCGCAGACCACCCAAGAGATCGCATTTATTCCCCTGACCTTCGGCTATACCAGATGCACGCGCCCAGAGGAGGGCGGATGGCGGTTCACCGCACCGCCCGCGGGCTGCGGCAGCACGCTTGGCGGGGCCGGCATGGCCGTATCTTCGCAGTCAGAATTGACTGAATTCGCTGCCGAATTTGTCAGTTGGTATTGCGGTGACGAAGGGCAGGTTCTTGTCGGGAAAGCCTGGGGGCAGCCTTCGGGTCAGTCGGCTTGGTACGACCCCGAAATCGACGAGATGACGTCCGGATTCTATTCCGGTACACGAGAGACGCAAACCAACGCCTGGGTCCGCCCGCTTGCCACCTGGTGGCCGACGGTTCAGGAGAAAGTGGGCGAACATCTGGTGCGACTAATGCTGGCCAACGAGCCCACCCACAAGATCCTGTCCGAGATCGAGGCCCTTTACCAGGCGCTGCGAAGCAAGCTGTAGGCAGCGCAGAACGCGGTGGTCCCAGTGCACTTGCCTGGCGGTGGACCGTCCATTCGCCGACCTGCCACACCTCACTCCAGATCTCTCGTCTGTTTGCTTGTCCGCAGAATGTCGAAAGGAGATGCCGGGAATTCCGCGTCGATCAGGTCGCGCGACTTCATCTCATCCAGAACTTTGCGCGCGGTCGTCAGTCCGCCACTGCGCCCCACAAACCTCGAGTTCGAGAGTTCGCAGAACATCACGTCATGCCGGCGTGCTACAGCAGGTCGGCGGCCGTGCATCCCGAAAGCGACCCTCCAATGATCGCCGCCGTCACTGCGCATCCTTCGTCGGGGCTTCCGGGAAAAAGACCATGTCGCCTTTCGCGTTGATCGGCGGGACCGGCCATTGATTGCCGCGGGTGAGATTGAGACCGCGATTGGGGCCGGAGCAAAACGTACGACCGGGTTCGCCCTTAGGCGTGTCGCCATCCCACCACTTTTCGTCCGACCCGTAGGATTCGGACCGCAAGAGCCCTATCAAGCGCTGAACCGTGTCGGCATGGTCCGGGCATGCCCCGAGATCGATCATCTCCTGCGGGTCGTTCTCCAGGTCGAACAACTGGACGTGGTTGCCGCATGGGTACCAGATCAGCTTGTGGCGCTCGTCGCGGACCATGCGCGAGCTGTGGCTCTCCTCTCCAAATTCACCATAGATATAGTTGCGCGGCGCATCGCTCACCATCGAGCGCCCATCGACATGACTCGGCGGCTCAATCCCGGCGAGTCCCAGAAGCGTCGGCATTATGTCCTGAAGCCCGGTCACGCGGTCATCGACCGAGCCGAAGGGCAATCGGCCGTCGCCGGCTTCACCCATCAGGATCATCGGCACATTGGAAGAGCCTTCATAAAAGGTCTGCTTCGCCCACAACCCGTGATTGCCCAGCATGTCGCCGTGATCCGACGTGAACATGATGATCGTCTCATCGAGTATGCCTTCCTCGCGGATCGTTCCGATCAGCGCGCCGATCTGCTGGTCGATCTGGGTGCAAAGCGCGTAGAAAGCGCGCCGTGCCCACCGGACTTCGCGTTCGGAATAGATGTTGCGCGCCTGCACGCCTTGCAGGTTGAAGGGCAGATTGGCTGTCGACCAATCGCCTGCATAGGGCATGTCGATCTCGATATCGTCGTAATGGTCGAGAAACCGCTGCGGCGGCACCAGCGGCGGATGCGGATGCCGGTAGCCGAGATACCAGAAGGACGGGCGGCTGGGGTCGCGGCGGCGCACGTAGCGCGCCATCGTGTCGGTGGCCCAGTTGGTGGCATGGAGCCGCTCCGGCAGATGCCACGCGGTCGCTTGGTAGGCATTGTTCGAGATGCCGTGCCCAAACTGCTGGCCGACATGGCCCTGGTCACCCAAGAAAATCTCGTAGTCATCGGTCACGCCGTGGAGCGTGCGTCCTTCGTCATCCAGCTGGACATCGTCGAACCCGATTCGGTCCCGCTGCGGATAGGTGTGGGTCTTGCCCACCGCATAGGCCTGATATCCCGCGTTGCGAAAGCACTGGGCGAGCGTCGGCAAATGCGGCTCCATTGGGCGAGTGGGTTGGAAGGTGCGGTCGCCGTGCTGACGGGGGGTGCACCCCGTCATGAGAGTGCGCCTTGCGGGCAGGCAAACGGGCGTCTCGGAGTAGCAATTTGAGAACCGCACCCCGTTCCGACACAACTGATCGAGCACCGGTGTGTGGACGGAGGGATGACCCGCTGCCCCAAGCAGGGCCGCCGGCCAATGATCAGTGACGATCAAAAGGACATTGGGTTGCAACTCAGCCACTTTTTTCTCCCGACATTCGCGATCCGATGAACGGCGCTGCAATGAACGCCACCGTAATGCCGAGCACGCAAAGGGCGATCGGATCTGAAATGAACTCTATGAAGTCGCCCTGCGCGCTGATCATGCCCTGGCGCAGCTTGCCTTCAAACGTGGTTCCAAGCGCCATGCCGATCACGATCGGTGCCACCGGGTACTTGGCGAACCGCAGGATGACCCCGACAACCCCGGCAGCTGCACAGATGATGACATCAACCGGGTTTCCGCGAACAACGAAGGCGCCGACAAAGGAAAACAGCATGATGAACGCCATCAAGATCGGTTCCGGCATCGCAAGGATCCTTGCGAAGACGCGAGAGCCAAGTGCGCCAAGTCCAAACATGATGAAGTTGGCGATCAGGATCAGCAGGAAAGCGCCCGTCAGGATGTGAGGGTTGTTCTGCGCCAGGTCGAAACCAGGCGTGAGGCCCTGGATCGTCAATACCCCCAACAGCACCACTGTCCCTCCGTCACCCGGAATCCCAAGCGCTAGTGTCGGGATGAGCGCCCCGCCAGTGACGGCGTTGTTCGCGGTCTCGGATGCGACGAGGCCGTCGGGCTCGCCCTTGCCGAAGTTTTCCCGCCGCGGCGAACTGCGCCGCAAGTCAGAATAGCTGACGAATGTTGCGGCCGTTGCGCCCGTGCCCGGCAGGATGCCGATGAACGTCCCTATGACCGAGGCACGAAAGAATTGCGGAATGCGCAGCGTGATTTCCCCCAAGGCAGGCATGCGGAAGCCGACGTTGGTAACATCCGGCGGCTTTGCAGCAAAGTAATGCCCTGCGCGGTGGATAGCTTCTGCCAGCGCGAAAATCCCGATGAGCACGGGGATCAAGGACAGCCCGCCCATCAACGCCGGTTGCCCAAAGTCGTAACGGGTGTAGCCCGTCAGATCGTCGGTTCCGATAGTGGTCAGCCAAAGACCGATGACACCCGCCAGCAGACCCTTGGTCGTGCTGCCGGCGGAAACCCACGCGATGCAAGTCAGCGCGAACACGATGATCGCGAATATCGCCGCAGGCCCGAATGCGACTGACACCTTTGCCAGCAGTGGAGCCGCGACAATCAGGACGGCCAACGAAAACACGCCGCCGACAAGCGACGACAACGTGGCCCAGCCAATGGCAAGATCGGCTTTCCCGGCCTTGGCCATGGGATAGCCGTCCAGAACCGTGGCCGCAGACTGCGGCGTGCCCGGGGTGTTGATCAAGATCGCCGATATTGAACCGCCGTAGACTGATGTCACGTAGATCCCGAGAAACAAGGCGATCGAGGCTTCGGTGGACATCCCGAAGGTAAAGGGAAGCGCCACGATAAGTGCTGCCACGGTTCCGATCCCGGGCAAGGCACCTGCGATGGTGCCCCAGACAGAGCCGATGATCAGCGCGACCAAAACGCCCACGCTGGCAAAATGGGATATTGCTTGGGCAACCTGGTCCATCAACCCGCTCAGATCTGGTGGAACCAAGGCGACCGCGGCAGCAGCAGTTCAAACCCGAACGTGAACAGTGCCCATATCGCCAGAGGCGCCAGCACGGACAGCACCACCAGCGGAACGGGCTTTCGGTATTGGAAGATCCAGCAAAAGACAGCAAAACCCGGGACAGTTGCAAAGACGAAACCGATCTTCGTGATCGCAAACCCAGTGGCGCACACGATGGCAACAAGGGCGATCATCTGGACCAGTTTGACTTCAGATTCTTCGGGCGCGCCAGATCGAATGGCCTGGATCAAGGTCACGCTCGAAAGCACGATCCAAATTGTCAGGAAGATGCGCGGCGCAAAGGCCGGCCCGACGTCCCCGCCGAATGTCGGGACGTCAAAGGCATCGCCGAACGTCATGGCAAAGAACGCGACGCCGGTGACGAGCAATACACCCGAAACCGAAATGTCCAGTATGCGTGTCACGTCACCTTTCCGAAATGCACCCCGGCCAGCCTCAGCCAGCCGGAGCCTGCAGCACTACTTGACCAAACCGGCGTCCATGAGCAGCTTTCCGTTCAACTCAAACGCTGTTCGGAAGAACGGACCGAATTCTTCGGTACCCATGTAACGGATCAAGCGGTTTGCACCGGCCATGTTTTCCATGAAACTGTCGGTTTCGACGGCCTTGGCGCACGCCTCTGACAAGGTGTTGACCACATCGTCCGGCGTTCCGGCCTGCGTGAAGAAACCGAACCAGACCGACACCTGCGTGTCATATCCAAGCTCTGCCAGCGTCGGCACGTCCGGATGCTGCTCTGACCGCTGGTCCGACAGGATTGCCAGCGCTCGCCAGCCGAACTTCGTGCCGAAATCTGCGAACCAGGCCGTTGCGTCAGCGCGTCCGCCATTGATCTCGGTCGCGATATCGCCGCCGCCCTTGGTCGGGATGTACTGGGTCGTGACGCCAAGCTTGTTGTCCAGCGTCAGTTGCGCCACATGCGCCATCGAGCCCGGACCCGCGCCTGCGAATTTCAGGCCATCGCCGTTGGCCATCGCGATGTAGTCATCGACGGTCTTGATCGGACTGTCTTCGCCCACGACCAGGTAGAACGGCCCCTGGCTGACCATGCAAATCGGGGTCCAGCTGTCCGCGTTGTAGCTCGTGCGCTTCAGGTGCGGCTGCGTCGTGGTGGTTCCCACGGGAAGGAACCCGAGGTTGTAACCGTTGGCCTCGGCCTGGCTCAACTGGGTTGCGCCGACCGTGCCGCCGGCACCTTCCACGTTGCTGACAACGATGTTCTGGCCGAGGATTCCTTCCATTTCGGCCGCAAAAAAGCGGGCGGGCACATCTGTTCCGCCGCCAGCGCCGAATGGTACCAGCATGTTTATCGTGCGTTCCGGATACTCGGCGAATGCAGTGGACGCGGTCAGGACCAGGCCCGCGACAAGCCCTGCTGACGTGAATATTAGCTTCATCATTCGTTCCTCCATGAATGCCAATTCGAATGATACGAAGCAGAGCGCGACAGCCTAAGTGATAAATTATTGCCCGTTAACAATTATGTAAGCTATGCTGACCGAATGGCGACCCGCACTACCTTGAAGGACGTCGCGCGCGCAGCTGGCGTCTCGCAAATGACGGTTTCCCGTGTCGTGCGGGGCGACACGGTTGTCTCGCTCAGAACCAGGGAGCACGTGGAACGCGTCATAGGAAACATGGGCTACGTGCCCAACAAGCTTGCCGGGTCGCTGGCTCGGGCCTATTCCAACCAGGTTGCGGTGCTGATCCCCTCCCTGATCAACAACGTCTATGCGTCCGTGCTCGCAGGCATCACGGAAGAGCTTGAAACGGGCGGATACAATCCGGTTGTCGGCGTGACCGAGTACGATCTCCAAAGGGAAGAGGCCCAGCTGATTTCGATGATGTCCTGGCGACCGGCCGCGGTCATCCTGGCAAACCTCGTTCACACCGACCGGACCCGTTCAATCCTGGAGAAGACGTCCGTGCCCGTAGTCGAAATCATGGACATCAGTGGCGATCCGATCGACATGGGTGTCGGTCTGGACCACGAGGCGGCTGCAACAACGCTTGCCGATTACCTGATGGAACGCGGCTACAAGAGATTTGGGTACCTGGGCTGGCAGACAAACGACTTTGTTGCTGCCGCCCGGTTCAGGGCGTTTCGGGCGCGACTGGAAACGCGCGGGTACGGGCTTGTCGCACCCGATGTCTATGATGCACCGCCCGACATGCCGGCCGGGAAATTGGGATTGCAAACTCTGCTGTCAGTTGCGCCGAAGACCGAGGTGGTGGCTTATTCGAACGATACGGCGGCAATGGGCGGCGTGAACCTGTGCCTGGAGTCTGGCATGCGCATCCCTGACGATCTGGCAATCGCGGGATTCAGTGGCTTGCGAATGGCGCGATGTCTGCCACAGCCGCTCACGACGATCAGGACGCGACGACGTGACATTGGGAAGACTGCCGCGCGAAACGTCTTGAAGCGCCTTTCGAACACGCCAGTGGAGCGAAAGGTGGACTTCGGCTTCGAGCTCATCAAGGGGCAGAGCGCCTAGGTTCCTCTCTGCGTCCAAAGGCTGCAGAATCTGGCACCCCGTATGTCTTTGATCTGCAACCGGGTTCACTCAAGGCGCCGACAAGAGTTTCCCGCGCGGAAATCGTCTCCTTTCCACCAGACATGGATGCTCCAGCAGTCCCGAGGCCTATGGTGCTTCCCTGCCAAATGTCTCTTGGTCCAGGCAACAGATCCGTGCAACCGGCTTCCTGAACCACCAACCATTTGCGCCAGCCAAGTCACCGCCGGTCGGGGTGATGTGCATCAAGCGCAGCGGACATATAGTCCGTGAACCGCATTCCCCTGCATTGCAGGTTTTGGTCCAATTGCCTTGGGCATCTTCGAGTGCACCAAAGTGGGAAATGCGACCTTTTTTCGATCAACCGGGGCCAGTTACGACTAATGACCCGCATTCCGTCCGTGACTGCACACGCGATCACCTCCCTGTCCCGCGGAAGGGTCACATCGAAGAAGGCGAAGGTCACCCCGGTGAACTGGCGGGATCTCGCATGGCCAATCGGTTGGTCCGGCGCCAGAGTCGGCAGTCGGCTCTGTTTCGGGTCGCTCTGGGCTCGGATGACCCCCGGAGAGTGACACCCGTGCGCCGCTGGGGCGTAAGTGCCCCTATTTGATGCATACGAAGTCCTCAGACCGATTGTCTCCCCTATTTTGCCTACAGGTCCGGTTAGACAGGCTCATGACAGCTTCAACGAGTACACGGTGCCGAAGTCCCGTCGTCCCGAGTCGGCGAGCATTGCAGGAGCGGTCAGATGCAGGTTACTGGATTGCTGCACGGGTCCAGATTGTTGAGGCATGTGGATTTCCCATGCCCGGAAGTTCTGGGACCCGGTGCAAGCGAAGACGAGATTCAGGCACTGATCGAAAGGCACGGACTTGTATTCGTCAAACCCGTCTTCAAGGGCGGTGTCGGAAAGAAGGGCAAGGCAGGTCTCGTCGCCAAGGTGTACGATCTGGAGTCGGCACTGGCCGAAAAGGAGCGGCTCTATTTCGCGAGGCACAGGCACGGCAATGCAGTTGCAAAGGCCAACGGCGTTACATTCGAGGCGGGAGTGCCGGCCGAGCATGAGGTCTACTTTTCAATCACGGACGACAGCCGCTTTCGCGCTCCGACGATGACGCTGACACATCGGGGCGGCGTCGACATCGAGGATTTGGGCAAGGACGAAATCGCGACGGTTCCGTTTGACGCGCTGACCGGGCTCAAGGCATTTGTCGTCGCCAACGCGCTTTCGGACATCGGTGCACCGAAGGAAATCATCTCGCCGCTGGTCCAGCAATTGCCGAAACTTTGGGAGCTGATGCACCACTATGGCATGACCACGCTGGAGTTGAACCCGATCAGGATGCGGCTTGGCAGGAACGGTCGGCTGACGCCGGTCGCCTGCGACTTCAAGTGCGGCTTCGATCGGGACGACCCGCGCGTGTTGCGCCTCGGGCTTCCAGACCAACTCTTCGCATCCGACATCTCGGCGTTCGAACAGGAGGTGAACCAGCTTCGCACGCACCAAGGACAATCGGACGTGTTCGTGATCAACGCAAACGGCACCATCCTCGCACCGACCTTCGGCGGCGGTGCAAACAGCCTCGTGACCGAAGTGCTTGGGGATGCTGCGATCATATCGTCAGATTTCGGTGGCAACCCGCCATACGAGAAGATGAAGGCCGTGGCATCGATCTGTTACAAGCACTTCCTGTCGCAGTCCAATGTGCTCTTCATCATCGGCGGCAAGTCGAACAACACGGACATCCTGGAAACCTTCCGGGGAATGGGAGATGCGCTGCGCGAGCATTTTTCTTTGCGCGGACCGGTCCCACTCTACGTTGTCGCCGGGCGAGGCGGTCCCAACCTGGTCCGCGGCTTTGGCAACCTGGCCGACACGCTGGACAGCCTCGGCCTGCCATACCGGTTTTTCGGATTCGACAGCGCAATCTCGGAAGTCGTGAATTACGCCAAACTGGTCGACCAATGGATGCGTGACGGCGGCCGGGACGAGATTGCCCGGCTCCTCGGCATTTCGGATGTCGCACAATAGGAACACGGACAATGCACAAGCAAGGCATCGAAGGATTTCCGTACTATCTGGGCATCCGGTCGCTGGGCGAGATCGCGACGCGCGAGGATCGCGTTTGCGTTCTGAACATTCTCGGCGGCGAGTCGCGGCAGGTCACGCCGACCAGCCATGCGTTTTCCGGCGGCAACGTCGTGTTCGGCACCTCGCCCGGTCGTGCGGGCAGCACCTTGAAGACGCCTGTCGGCGACATTCCCGTGTTCAACAACGTGCGCGAAGGGCTGGATGCCGGGCATGCCTTCAATGTCGGCGTCGTCTACCTGCCGCCTTCGGGCGTACGCGACGGGGTTGCCGAACTCATCCGGGTCAACGAGCATCTCGCCAGGATCGTCATCATCACCGAAAAGATCGCGGTCCACGATGCGCGTGAAATCCGCGCCATGGCGCAGGCGAACGGGATCGACATCGTCGGTGGAAACTGTCTTGGCGTCGCGGACAGCTGGAACCGTGTCCGGATCGGTGGAGCGCTTGGCGGGGATCACCCCGAGGAGTCGCTCCTGAAGGGTTCGATCTCGATCTTTTCTAACTCCGGCGGATTCACCACCACAATCGCCCAATATCTCGCCACGGAAGGCTGGGGCACGACAACGCTGATCTCATCGGGAAAGGACGTCTACATTCACTATTCCGCACGCGACTTCGCACATGCGCTGAAAGCCGACGACAGGACAAAGGCAGCCGTGCTCTACGTGGAGCCCGGCGGCTACTACGAGCGCGGCGTGGATTTCGGAAAACCCGTCGTCGCATATGTTGTCGGGCGCTGGAAATCAAGGCTGACCCGTGCGGTCGGGCACGCCGGCGCGATGGCCGGCAGCGGAGACAGCGCCGAGGACAAGGAAAGCTGGTTTGTCGAGGCGTTCGGCGTCGACGGACTCTACGCGCCGCGTAATCCGGTTGTCTCGAAGAAGGGCGCCGTCGTCACGAACATCGCTGACATCCCGGCAGCCCTCACCGCCGTGATGAAACTCTCTGGGGTTGATCGCGACTTTGACTCGACTGGCAGCCTGTCCCTGAAGCCCTGGCTCGCAAATGACAGGGGCCTTGCGCTGCCGGCCAATCTCGCGCTGCCGCCCGTTCGTGCCGCGGCGCCTTACGACGGGCAGATCGAAGGGCTCAAGGACCAGGTCGGAGCGGTCGTTGCGCGCCAGAACATGAAGGACAAGTCTGGAGCGTCGGTGATGGATCCGGAGACCCAGGTGACCAGAGTGCACGGACATTCCGTGCTTGATCTGGCACTTGAGCCGCTCGAGGCGAACTTCGCGTTGCCACTTGTCCACGAGATTGCGACCGAGAACGACCGCGCGTTGCTGGATATTGCTGTCGCAGCCGAGGTCAACCTTGTCGGTGACCCGATTCTGGTGGCGTGTGACGCAGCGCGGGAAGCCGGAAACGCGCCAAACGCCGTTATGGCCGCCGCGGCGGCCATCGTCGGGCCGAACAGGATCGAACGGGCACTGACCAGCACGGACGCTCTGATCGAGCTGTTTTGCCATTCGGGGCTTCTGGACGGATCGGACGAATCGTTCGACACAAGTGCCTTCGCCATCGACGAAGTATCCCGCGCTCTGTTTCTGGCCGGGCCCGGGGACGCAGAGGATCCCCGGCCAGAGGCCATGCTTGCGGCAGTGAAGGCCCGTGGCGGAAAGTCGGCATTCCTGAAATTCCTGGAAACGCTCGACGAACCTCTGAATCGAGATGCCATCCTCGCCGCCATCGCCCTGACGATCTCCTGGGGTCCGCTTTTGCGCAAGCGGATCACCAGGCTGACCGCACGAACCCTGCCGTGGTACCTGCGGCTCTACGGCGTCATGGTCGGCGCGACGATCCCCGGCGAACACCACAAGCCAGGCTCTCTCTGCGGCATTCCCCGCGAAGAGCGCTTCTCGACATGGACCATGGCGGATCTCTGCTTCCTGGCCGTCACCGGCAAGAAACCGACTGCCGGGGAGGCCCTGCCGCTGCAAGTTCTTGTTGGCCTGCTCATTTCGAACGGCCCCGGCTCGATCTCGGCCCAAGGCGCAAAGGGCGCCGTTGCTGCGGACGGACCGCAGACTCCGCAGCGCGTCCAGGTCAACAAGGCGATGCTGGGGTTTCTCAGCCATTGCGGCTACAGCCACGGCGGCAATGGATTTGAAGGCATGGCCTTTCTATTGGAACAGTTCGCAGGCAAGGGCCTGACGGATCCGTCCGACCCGAACCATGGGCTTGACCTGAAGCGAATGGCTCGTGACTTCGCGACCGAATACAAGCGCGAGAAGGCCCGCGCGAAAGACATCGGCGCGGAGGTGCGGGCGCTGCCAGGAGTCCACCACCCCGTCTTCAAGGGAAAGCCTGTCAATTTCGACCCGCGCGAGCGGTATGTCGCCGAATTCCTGGAGAAGCGTGGCGACTACAACGTCTTCCACGCCTTCTATTGCGAACTGGTGAAGGCGCTCTACGATACCGGTGTCAGCCGCTACGTGTTCTGCGTCAATGTCGATGCCGTCATTGCTGCGCTTCTTCTTGCACTGCTCTGGAAGGACTTCCGGTCCGGATCTCTCACGAGGCGCGATCTCGAAAATGCGGCATTCACCGTGTTTCTCTATGGGCGCGTGATCGGTTCGGCGGCAGAGATAGACGATCACCTGAACCGGGGGAGAAACATGGACACGCGCACGCCCGCCTCGGCCTGCGCGCATGTCGTCTGAAGTTGGACCCTCGGCAAAACACATGGTCGTCCTTGCCGCGGCGAGACCGGCCGACACCATGCCGACGCTGGACGTCCTTGGTGGCCGGCTGTTGCCTCGGATGGCCCTCGCCGCCTGAACATTGGCGGCACTCGCGTCGGCGTGTCGGTCTTCGCCGTCGACGTCGTGAATTTTCGTCGGCCTGCAAGCATCGGCGACGACGTCAATTTCGGCGCTTGGCCGTGAACCGGGCGGACCGGCCCGCCGATCAGGTTGCAGAAGGTGCATCCACGCTCATCGCGCTGGGGCGCAATGCACAAGCCAGGACCGGTGGCCCGATTGGCGGGTTCACTCCTTTGGGAAAGCTGCCCGCCAGCGAGCAATGAACTCTCTTCGCTTGTGCTGGTCCAATCCAACCAGCAACGCGACCGAAAGCGGAATCGGCCGCAGGCTGACCTCCGGGTTTTCGGGCAGTCGCATCGCGGCATGCACGCCCTCGCTTGTGTCAACGATCAAGTTGGCCGATCGCAAGGCAGACCGACCGGGCTCGGACAGCAGGAAGTCAATGAACTCCCCCGCCAGCTCCGGCTTCGCCGCGTGCCGGGGGATCAGCGCGGCACGGGCCAGAACCAAAGTGTAGTCGTCAGGAGCGACGACGACGATGTCCGGATTCCTGTCCGCACGGGCAAGTGCATAGGAACCCAGTACATTGTAGGCCACTAGGTAGTCGCCGTTAGCAACTCCATCGATGATCGCGGCAGAACAGCAAGTTGCGACGGCGCCGCTCCGGCCGAAAGTCTCGATGAGACGGCCAAATGTCGTGGCCTGTTGCGAGTCGGCAAAGGCGAACAGATAGCCCAGTCCCGACACCTCGATGTCGTAAGTCGCGACACGCCCGCGAAACGCGCTGTCGTCGGTTCGCAGCAGGTCGATCAAGTCGAAACGGGATCGTGGCGCCAAGGCATCGCCGATCATGTTCCTGTTGTACACGATGACCGCTGGCTCCCATGTCATTCCGAACACTTCGTCGCGCCAGTTTGAAACCGGTGCCAGCGCTGCCGTTTCATCGGATCGATGGGCAGCGGCGCAACCGTCGTTCGCGAGCTTTACCTGCTGGTCGATCGACGAACTGATCACGAGGTCCGCAGCCGCGTTTCCGGACCGGCAATCCGCGTCGGTCGCCAGGTAGAGATCGTTCGACCCCCACTGTTCGTACTCGATCCGCGCCCGGTCGGAGTGACCCAGGAACATCTCGATGACCGGTTCGAAGAGAGCGATGTCGGTCGTGCCGCGCACAGTCAGCCGCAGGTCGGCCTGCGCTGGACCGTAGGACCTGGCCGCTTCTGGGGCCGGCTCGCAAACTGCGGTGCCTCCCAATAGGACCAGGCTCAGCAGCACTCCGCCGAAACACCTCATTCTGCGACCTCCGGAAGCAATGGCAGCTCCAGGAACACCTCAAACGCCGTTTCGGAAGGCCGTTCGATTCTCATCTGCCCTCCGTGCGCCTCGGATACGGCGTTCACGATGGCCAGGCCCAAGCCGGCGCCCTTTGCGGACACGCCGGCGTTCTTGGCGAACCGCGATCCCGCGGTCTGCCACATCGCCTCCGGAAACCCCGTCCCGCCGTCGCGAACGCCCATGCGCGCGCGCCCTCCCCGTCCTAGGACGAAAACCGTGATCGGAGGCTTGCCGTGCTTCAGCGAATTGTTGATCAGGTTCTTGCAGGCTTCAGCCAGCGACAGCCTGTCACCGTCGCAGTTCACCGGTGCCTCGGGCAGCGCAAGGCGGATGGCCCGGTCGACGTCAGGCATGGATTGATCCGTCTGGTCGACCGCCTCGGCAGCAACGGTTCGCAGGTCCACTGTCTCCAGATCAACCGTGTCGGCGCGATGAATGATCAGGGCATGACTGAGCAGCTGGTCTGTGAGACGACTGAGATTCCGAGATCTTTCGTGGATTCTCCCGACGATTCTGAGGGTTCTGTCGTGGTCCGTTTCCTCCGCGGCAAGCTCCGCCTGGGCCCGAAGCGCCGCAATTGGCGTCCGGAGCTGGTGAGAGGCGTCAGCGATCAGCGTCCGCATCACATGGAGTTGCCGATCGATGCGGGCGATGAATCGGTTCAATGCATGCACCAGACTGCTGATTTCCTGGGGAACGTTGATGTCCACGGGTGTCAGGTCCTTGCTGGACCGTGCAGCGATATCGCGCTCGATGCGTTGAAGGGGGCTCAAGGCGGACTGGACCGCAAGCGCTGCCAGCGCTGACATCACGACGCCGATTGCCGCGACCGCGATCAGCGCGTTCTGCGTAATCTGCTGCGCAAGCTCGCGCCGGGCCTCGGTGGTCTGGCCGATGATCACGTCGACCGACCCAAGAAACGACCGCTCGGCAAACTGGCGGGTGACACGCACGAACCGCGCAGGCTCGCCGGCGAAACTGTCGGTGAAATAAATGCCGTCCCCGTCTCGAGGCAACAGGATGTCGTAGCCGGTGATCAGAGCGCCATCATCGCCGAACACGCCATAGACGACGCGGTCGCGCGGGGCGAGCGACAAGAGCTCGAATGCCGAGACGGGGATGTCGACGATGACCTGTCCGTCGCGAAGCGTGAGGGCGCCGGCAATCTGGTTCGCCGCACCGACGAGGAGACGATCGAACGACTGCTGCGCGGCGTCCCGGCCGTATGCAAACGCGGCGTAGGCGACGGCCACGCATCCAATTGCGAGAATCAGGATGATTCCGGCCGCCAGCCGAAACCGCAAGGAACTGGCATGCCGCGAACGCACCGCAAGGTTAGTCATCGCCGACCAGCTGATATCCGAGCCCGCGCAAAGTCTTGATGGCAACCCGGCTTTCGCAGAGCTTCCTTCGCAGGCGGCCAACGTACAGTTCGACCGCGTTCAAGTTCACGTCCTCGTCGTTGAAGGAAAACATGCACTCGAAGATCCTCTCCTTCGGCACCACTCGCTCGCGATTGATCAGGAGAATCTCCAGCAGGTTGAACTCACGTCGAGCAAGCGTGACGGGGTTGCCCGAGATCTCAACCGTGAGCCCTGCCGGGTCGAACCTGATGTCGCCGAACTCGATGATGCCCGAGCGATCCGCGTCCTGGCGGCGCAGCAAGGCACGAACGCGCGCGTGCAGTTCGCGCAAGTCAAAGGGCTTCACCAGGTAGTCGTCCGCGCCCTTGTCCAAGACTGCAACCCGGTCTTCGATTTCGGATCGGGCGGTCAGCATCAGGATCGGTGTCCGGCTGCCTCGATTGCGCGCGGACCGGAGGACTTCGGTCCCAAGTCCGTCCGGCAGGCCGATATCCAGAAGCATGACGTCGTATTCCTGAACCGCGATGGCACACTGTGCCTCGTCGACGGATGTCACGTGGTCAATCGCATCGCCCCGCCGCTCAAAGCTGGCAACGATTGCATCTGCGACGTCTTCCGTGTCCTCGACCAATAGCAGCCGCATGTTTGCGACAATCCTTCCGATCTCCAGCGAGTCCCTTGGGAGACCGACGTCAGCGTGAACGTGACCGTTGCAATTCCAGCCCCGATCCTGGAATCCGACCCGGCTTGAACCGCTCGAGTTGACAGGGAAGGTCCGGCGTCATTCACCCCGGACGCCATCGGACCTGTCAGGCGGGAGACATTCCTGCCCCTGTCGAAACCCCTTGAGCGATCCGTTCACCTGGGAGCAATTCCAGGAAAGGGACCTTCGCGCCGGCACGCCGGACATGCGTCCCGAACGCTCTTCGGAGCCAGGCTCACACGTTGTTGGGTCCGAAGTCCATGTACGGCAAGACGTAGGGCTGCCAGTCGAGATCCTTCTTCTTTCCGTATAGCCAGACTTCCTGGAACAGCACGATGCCCATGGGATCCGCCGTTTCCCACTCTGTCATCATCGCCGAGGACGCGGCCCGGCGGACCGCCTTGTCCGGCTCGTTTTCCAGGATCATCCCGTTGGCGTTGAACGTGTCGTTCACCCAGCCCCAGCCGCGACCTTTCATGACCGATGGTTTGAACAGGCGCCAGAGGATCGTTGCCGGATCCTGCCAGACCATTGTCGCGGACATGTTCCTGATCGAATGGTGGCCACGCGTGATCTGCTTCCAGTTTTCCCGGATCTGAAGGTCGACATTGATCCCGACAGCCTTCCACATTTCGCGCAGTACTTCGGCTACGGCCACCTCGGTGTCGATGACGTTCGGCAAGAGCGGATAGTC
>JAJEGW010000205.1 GCA_022819605.1 Silicimonas sp.
GAACGCCCTGCTGCGCGACCGGCGCGCGTGGGAGGACCGGACCGAGGCCGCCGCCAGCTGACGCCCGTGCGGTCCGCGTCTCGCGGCGGTCCGCGTGGCAAGAATCGAATCAGGCGCGCCGATCACGACACCGTGGCCGGCATGTCTTGGCATGCCCGCAAGGCGCCCGCCTGTGGACAGGAATGTGGAAAACCCGGATCGGGATCACCGAAAACCACCGAAAAAGCCCGAATCCGGGGTCGACTCCAAACATGGATGCTTTTCTCTGGCGCGATCAGGCGATATTGGACACCGTCCCAGCCAAGCAGGAGGCCAAGGTGGGTTATCGGGTCGCAGTCGTCGGCGCCACGGGCAATGTGGGCCGTGAAATGCTCAACATTCTGGCGGAGCGCCAGTTCCCTGCCGATGAGGTCGTGGCTCTTGCGAGCCGCAGGTCGCTCGGCACGGAAGTGAGCTACGGCGACCAGACCCTAAAGACGAAGAATCTGGATGTCTTCGAATTCGGCGGGTTCGACATGGCGCTTTTTGCAATCGGATCTGGCCCGACGAAGGAGCATGCTCCCAGGGCGGCCCAGGCGGGTTGCGTCGTGATCGACAACTCGTCCCTCTATCGCTACGACCCGAACATTCCCCTGATCGTTCCGGAAGTGAATCCGGACGCGATCACGGACTGCAGGAATCGCAACATCATCGCCAATCCCAACTGCTCAACCGCACAAATGGTGGTCGCGCTGAAGCCGTTGCATGACCGGGCAAGGATCAAGCGAGTGGTCGTTTCGACCTACCAGTCCGTGTCCGGGGCTGGAAAGGACGGAATGGATGAGTTGTGGGATCAGACCAAGGCGATCTACAATCCGGTGTCCGAAATCGAGGTGAAGAAGTTCCAGAAGCAGATCGCGTTCAACGTGATTCCGCATATCGATGTCTTCATGGAGGACGGTTCGACCAAGGAAGAGTGGAAGATGGTTGCCGAGACAAAGAAGATTATCGATCCCTCGATCAAGCTGACGGCGACCTGCGTGCGGGTTCCGGTCTTCGTGGGCCATTCCGAGGCGGTCAATGTGGAGACCGAAGAGTTCCTGGGCGAAGACGAGGCGCGTGCAATCCTCCGCGAAAGTCCCGGCGTCATCGTCGTCGACAAACGCGAGGACGGGGGCTACGCGACGCCGGTGGAGTGCGTTGGAGACTTCGCCACGTTCATCAGCAGGATTCGCCAGGACTCGACGGTAGAGAATGGCCTGAACTTCTGGTGCGTTTCGGACAACCTGAGGAAGGGCGCGGCGCTGAACGCGGTTCAGATCGCCGAACTCCTCGGAAACCGGGTGCTGCAAAAGGCTGACGAAGCGGCCGCGTGAACGACTCTTGCACTTGGCCAATGCGAACCGACTGGCGGCTGTGCCGAGACGGCGAGGAAGGTTGTCCATCCAAGGCCATGTAGCTGCGCCCGGACGTCATTGTCCGAGCCCGGCTCGTGGTGCAAGCCCGGGGGTCAGACTGGCTCGAAATTACCGGTTTCCGGCACGTATTGAAGGAGGTCGCCGCTCCGGATGTTCACCCAGAGGCCGTGGAGCGACAGTGCGTGCGTGGCAACCGCCTCCTTGACGAACGGATAGGTCATCAGGTTTTCGAGCGAGATCACGACGGCTTCGTGTTCAAGGGCCCGGATCGGGCCGGTTTCGTCCTTTCGGGCCGCGACACGTTCGTAGCCTGGGCGAAGGATTTCGACCCAGCGCCCGACGAAGCTCGACTTGTCCTCAAGTTCGGGGGCCTGGCCGGAGCACATTGCATGGCAGCCCGCGACGCCGCCGCAACTTGAATGCCCCACCACGATCATGTGCTCGACCTTGAGTGCCGTCACTGCATACTCGACGGCCGCCGACGTGCCGTGCATGTTCCCGTCCGACGCACATGGCGGGACGAGGTTGGCAATGTTGCGATGCATGAAGAGTTCGCCGGGACGAGCGTCGAAAATCGAAGCGACCTGGACCCGGCTGTCGCAACATGAAATCACCATCGCCAGCGGGTGCTGGCCCTTGTCCGCAAGATGCTCATACCGAGCCCGGTCCTCTGCAAAATTCGAGGATTTCCAGCCGTTATACCGTTCGACGAAGTGGCCTGGCAGAGCGCGGGCGTGTTCCATGGAATTCCTTTCCGTTTCGGAAATTAGCAGGCTCGGCTTTCAATAGACCGCCCGCTTCCATGCAAGCAGTTACACCGATGGCTGAACCTTCGGTGCTGGTGGAAATTCAGACCCTTGATATCACGTCGTTTTTTCCTGTCAAATTTGCTGTTTCGGGCAGGACCATGGTGGACTCTGTTCCCCTCTGCAGAAAACGGGAGTGCAGACTGATGGCATCCATCACCCTTGCCGAGGGCCGAATCCGGGCGCTCGGGCCCCCAGAGGTCCGCGCATGACATCCTCGACGGGAAGTTGAAAGGCTTTGGCGTCCGCGTGCTGCCTTCGGGCGGCAAGCGTTTCTTCAGACTTTGTCAGCATGACGGCAAGCGCGTCTGGAGAATTGTCGGCGACACGGATGACATCAGCGTGAGCGTAGTCCGCACCCGCGCAACCGCGATTCTGGCGGCAATCAGGCAGGACAGCCCCGTACCGGCACTGCCGGAGGACACGGTCTGCGAGGCTTTCGCCCAGACGGTCTTTCGCAGGCATGAACGAATATGGAAGTCCCACGCGTTGCCGGAGAACCGCTCATGTCTCCGGCGCCTGACACTGCCCCGGATCGCCGGTCCCAGATTGCGGAAGTCACATGGCCCAAAAGTGGGTGAAAATTGAACGCGTTTCCGCATTCAGAAACTTCATTGGTCCCCAGAATCTACGATGCAAAGTGAGCGGAACATTTTGACCTCGGTCGCCCGCGCCGCATCAGGCGCTGCCCTGTTTGCAGAAGCAGGAGGACTTGATCGCCACGTCTGCTCGCGCCAGCGCAAGATCGAGACGCTGCCTGACGAGGCTTGCTTCTCCGTTTTGGCCCAGTCGGGTCAAGCACTCATGGTATCCCCGCAAACTCCAGACATTGTCCGGGTGGTGGACGGCCCGCGGAAGCGTTGAATCGAGACCAAGATCCGCGCGATAGACGGATGCCGCTCTGCCCACATGTCCCTGTTCCAGCAGAAGCGCGCCGAGCGCATGGCGAGTCGGTTGCATCCATCCCCACGGCTCGTCGTAGGGCAGCGTGTCATCGAGGATTACCGAGCGTTCGAGATGGGCGAATGCCGCATCGTGGTTTTGCTTCCGATACTCGATCTCGCCCTTCATCATCTCATGCGCAATCTTCAAGATGTCACGACAGGTGTTGTTGAATATCATCCGGCTTTCGGGAACATTCGCGGCAGCTTCCTCGAACATTTCCGCGTGCCTTTCAGCCTCGGACACTCTCTCGGTCGCTGCGCAGGCCACCGCCTTTGCGTAGAGCATGCTGGCGGTTGTCATGCAGAACAAGTCCTGGTTTTCTGGCAGGTCCTGATCGATTATTTCCTGCCATTTCCCAAATCGAATGTAGACGTGCTGCTTCATCGACAGGAATCCCTCCAGCCAGTCTGCCATCGGCGGCGACTCTTGAAGCAGCAGTTCCTCGGGAAGCGTCGAGTTCATTTCCTTCGCAGTCTCGATCGCGGTCTGGTACTGACCAAGCCACATCGCGCCGTAGATCTTGAAATGGTAGTTGTGACACCGATAGAGCGAGTAGAAGTTCAACGGGCCTCGCTGATCGAGGTACTTCCGGTCAGCCAGAACTGCCGAGTGATTTGACGAGACCACGCGCTCATAATGGCCGCACAATACGTCAATATGGGTCGGCATGTGGCAGAGGTGCCCGGCGTCAGGCACCAGGGCTCGCAGCGCATCGCCAGCCCTCAGCGCACGCTCCGGATGTGGCGACATCTCCATCAGGTGGATATACATGTGGAGCAGCCCGGGATGCTCGTAGGCCGCGCTTCGCTGCAACGCGCGCTCGAGCACCTCGACCGCCTCGGCGGTCAGCGCGTCTTCCGCAACATTTCCGGATTCAAGATCCCAAAGAGCCCATGGCGTCCTGTTCATGATGGCCTCGCTGAACAGCGTCACGACGTCCAGGTCTTCGGGAAACTCAAGATGAACTTCGCGCATCGCATCCGTGTACTCATCGTTCCACACGCGAAAGACCTCGTTCGAAGGAACATCGCGCGATTGGTAACGGTACTGGAGCGCGTATCAGAGCCGCTTCGGGCTTGCTGGCGCGCTCGATCCTGTCCAACGCGAGCCGTGAATGTTCAAATGCCTGACCAAGCGATCGCTTCGCGTCTTCGTCGTCGAACGCATCCCAAGGCTTGTTGTAGTTGCAGCCGGAAGAGTACGCGGCGCCCCAGTAGGCCAACGCACAATCTGGATCCGCCTCGATGGCCTTCTTGAAGCACGTAACCGACTCTTCGTGATTGTATCCGAAGCACCAGACCAGGCCCCTGTCAAACCAGGTCTGGGCCTCGGAATTGGCGGTGGTTACTTTCCGCGAATAGGTGCCGAGATCGTAGTGGTGCATTTTCAACCCTCATCTCCAAGACATGGAAAACCGAGCGCTAGCCCAGAATTTCGGTGCGCCGTGGAAAGGCGTGTCTTCCTGGCGGGTGCGAACCCCGCCCAACAATTGTCGTTTCGGTTGGTAGTAGCGAGGGCGGATCATGGAGGCAACGATTTGGTTTGATGCACTCTGGACGGAAAGACTGCGAGAGCGGTTCAGCGGCCAAGCGGGCCGGAACGCGAGAGAACGCCGAGCAAGCCGCGAAGACGGGCGATGGTAACCTCGACCAACGGCGCTCCCGCGTTGTCTCCAGCGATCGCAATATACATCTCTTCCACGCCATTTCCGGAAATTCGATTCGATACCTCAGGAAACAGGCGACCCAGAAAACGGTGTTCCGCCGATGAAATGCCATTTGCACTGGTCGGCTCTCGCACCTAACCTGAATTCTTGGGGCAAGTTGCCCTGGCGAGATCAGATATGGCCGACTGCAGGAGTATGATCGATGGACATTGCATCGCCCATGGGGCGAGTTTCGACGTGGCTTGAACGCTTCGGAAAGGCGCTGGAAGGCGGCGATACCGCTGCATTGAAGGCGCTTTTCGCGAAGGAGTGCTACTGGCGCGACCTCGTGTCTTTCACGTGGAATATCAAGACGATGGAGGGCCGGGACGCAATTTCTGACATGGTCTCGATCACGCTGGGTGATGTGCATCCCACCAACTGGCAGATCGACGGTGAGCCGACCGAACAGGACGGAATTGCCGAGGCATGGATCACTTTCGAGACGGATGCCTTTCGCGGGCGTGGTCATGTCCGGCTCAACGACGAGGGATGCTGGACGCTGCTGACTACCGCCGAGGAATTGAAAGGGTTCGAGGAGAAGAAGGGCGACCGGCGCGACCCCGGGGTTGTGCACGGCGCGTTCAAGGATCGCGAGACCTGGGCGGAGCGGCGCGCGCGCGAGGCGCGGGAGTTGGGGTATGCCGAGCAACCGTACGTGGTCATCATTGGCGGCGGACAGGGCGGCATCGCCTTGGGTGCGCGCTTGCGGCGGCTTGAAGTGCCCACGATCATTGTCGAAAGGAACGAGCGCCCCGGCGATAGTTGGCGCAATCGCTACAAGTCGCTCTGCCTGCATGATCCGGTCTGGTATGACCACTTGCCCTATTTGCCGTTTCCGGACGATTGGCCGGTGTTCAGCCCCAAGGACAAGATCGGGGACTGGCTGGAAAGCTATACCAAGATCATGGAGTTGAACTACTGGACGCGGACCACCTGCAAGTCGGCACGCTATGACGCGGACAGCCAAGAGTGGACGGTCGTTGTCGATCGCGACGGTGACGAGGTCGAGTTGGCTCCAAAGCACCTGGTTTTTGCGACCGGCATGGCGGGGGTCCCCGATATGCCCTGCCTGCCTGGAATGGAAGGCTTCAAGGGCGATCTTCACCATTCCTCGGATCACCCCGGACCGGATGAGTATCGATCCAAGAAGGTCGTCGTGGTCGGTTCGAACAACTCGGCCCACGATATCTCCGCCGCTCTCTGGGAGGCGGGGGCCGATGTTACGATGATACAGCGTTCATCCACGAATGTCGTGAAGTCCGAGGCGTTGATGGATATCGGGCTGGCAGATCTGTATTCCGAGCGTGCCATCGCGAACGGCATCGACCATGATACTGCCGACCTGATTTTGGCATCGATTCCCTACAAGGTCCTGCCCACGATTCAGACGCCGCTTTACGAGAGGATGAAAGAGCGGGATGCGACGTTCTATGACCGTCTCGAGCGGTCCGGGTTCCAACTGGACTGGGGTGCGGATGACAGCGGGCTCTTCATGAAATACCTGCGACGAGGATCGGGATATTACATTGATGTTGGTGCAAGCGAACTTGTGGCGGACGGCAAGATCAAGCTGGCGCATGGTCAGGTGACCGAGGTTTCGTCTGGCGGCGTGAAGTTGGAGGACGGGACCGAGCTTCCAGCTGAGGTGATCGTTTTCGCCACTGGCTATTCCTCGATGAACGGATGGGTGGAGCAACTGATCGGCAAGGATACGGCGGACAAGGTCGGCAAGTGCTGGGGTCTTGGGTCGGACACGCCGAAGGATCCGGGTCCGTGGGAAGGCGAATTGCGGAACATGTGGAAGCCGACGCAGCAGGAGGCTCTATGGTTCCACGGCGGCAACCTGCACCAGTCCCGGCATTATTCGCAGTTTCTGTCGCTTCAGCTCAAGGCTCGGATGGAAGGATTGCCGACGCCTGTCTATGGTTTGCAGGAGGTGCACCACGCGTCTTAGTCTCCCTCGGGGGCGCCGATCGACTCGACCAGTCCTGAGGGCCGAATTCAAGAGATTCGGCAAGTGGATTTGCAAAGTCTGACTGCGTACCGCTTCGGGTTCTTGCAATGGAGACAGCAAGATCTGCGACCGGAGACGGCGTCAGGCGCTCCGTGGATGGCAATGTAGCTTCATGTTGAAGAGAACGGCCTGCGGCGGTGCTGAGCCTCAAATGATCCGAACAGCACAACCATGGGCAGGTTGCGTCGTAGGATTGACGTTCGTTGACAATTGGCATTGGTCTTGCCGAAACCTGCCACGGGAGGAATCACGTTGCCAACGCTTGCATTTTCGACGGACGCATCTGCGGCAAGACCGCTGTTTCTGGTAAAAAAGGAAGGACTCGCAGACTGGCTCGCGGCGCAAGACGACGCGACGCGCGACTGGGTCAACGCTGCTGGCTTCAAGGCCGGTGTCGGCGAAGTCCTTCCCTTGCCTGGCAAGGACGGACTGAACGGTGCCATCGGCGGGCTGGGAAGCGGGAAGGACCGCGCGCGGGGCCGGTTCCTGGCCGCGGGACTGCGTGGAAAACTCCCCGAAGGTGTCTGGCGGCTCGAGTGCGACCTGGAGGGCGACGAGCTTGCCGAGGCCGCGCTTGGCTGGCTGCTCGCAGGCTACCGGTTTGACAGGTTCGTCTCGGATTCGAAACCGCTGGCCATGCTGCTGCCGCCAGAAGGCGTCGATGCGGCGATGCTGGAGCGGATCGCGTCCGGCGAGGCGCTGGCCCGCGACCTGATCAATACGCCCGCTTCTCATATGGGTCCGGATGAGCTCGAGATGGCGGCCCGCGATCTTGCAGGCACCCATGGCATGGCTGTTGAAGTCACCACCGGGGCCGAACTTTCTAAGCGAAACCTCCCGATGATCCACGCCGTGGGACGGGCCAGTGCCAGGGAGCCGAGGCTGATCGACATGTCATGGGGTGACAGCGGTCCGTCCGTTGCACTGGTTGGCAAGGGTGTGTGCTTCGATACCGGCGGGCTGAACATAAAGCCCGGCGCGTCAATGCAATTGATGAAGAAGGACATGGGCGGAGCCGCCAACGTGCTGGGTCTTGCCCACATGTTGATGGACAGCGGCATGAATTGCCGGCTGCGCGTCCTGATTCCGGCGGTCGAGAATTCCATCTCCGGCGAGGCGTTCCGTCCGGGCGACATCCTCGACTCGCGAAAGGGCCTCACGGTCGAGATCAACAACACGGATGCCGAGGGCCGGCTCGTGCTTGCCGACGCGCTGGCTCTGGCCGACGAGGACCGACCAGACCTGATCGTATCTATGGCCACCTTGACGGGAGCGGCCAGGGTCGCGGTCGGACCAGATCTCGCGCCGTTCTACGCGACGGATGACTGCGATGCCGCTGCGTTGGTGTCAGCGGCAAAGGCGGTTCGGGATCCGGTTTGGAGGCTTCCTTTCTGGGAGCCGTACGAGAAGATGATCGAGCCGGGGATCGCGGACCTGGACAATGCGCCGAAAGGCGGCTTTGCGGGATCGATCACGGCAGCATTGTTCCTCCGGCGTTTCGTCACGGCTGTCCCGCGTTACATGCATTTCGACATATTCGGCTGGACGCGGGAATCCGCGCCAGGCCGTCCCAAGGGCGGGGCCGGGCAAGGAATCCGTGCACTCTACCGGGCGCTGCCGGAGATTCTTGGATGAGCGACAGGAGATTCCTGGCGACAAACGGGCGTGTGGCGAGGAGCGAACTGCAGGGGATTGTAGAGGCGGATCTCTTTACGGACGGAAAGGTGTACAGCCTCGCTGCATCCGCCTGGCTGCGTGAATCACCCTTGGGTCAGGCGGATCGCCAGCTGATTTTCGGCGACAGGTTTGTCGAACTCGAGAGGGAACGCAGCTGGAGCTTCGGATATTCGTCCAAGGATGGATATGTCGGCTATGTCGGGGCGGCATTCCTGGACAGGACCTTCCGTCCTACGCACAAGGTCACGGTTCGATCCACGTACGCGCGGGCGGATCCGAATGCCAGGGCCTCGCTCGTGCAGGACCTGCACCTGAACTCCGAGGTTCGAGTGACAGAGCGATGCGGTGCATGGTGCAGAATCGCCTCAAGGGATCGCTTGTACATTCCTGCAGCGCAACTGGCCGAAATTGAGTCGAGGGACGGGGACGTCGTGGGCTGGGCGCGAGTCATGCTGGGGACACCCTATGTCTGGGCGGGGAATTCCGGTTTCGGAATCGATTGCTCCGGACTGGTGCAGGCCGCGTTCCACGCGGCGGGTCTTGAATGCCCTCCGGACAGCGATCTTCAGGAGGCGATGCCGGGAGAGCGACTTTTGGCATCCGACACCCTAAACGCCGGTGACCTCGTGTTCTGGAATGGTCATGTCGCGATCGCCAGCGGCAATGGCACGCTCATCCATGCAAATTCCCACCACATGTCGGTCGTTGAGGAGCCGGTTGCGACCGCCCTGGCACGGATTGCGTCAACCGACACCGGGCAGGTAACGTCGCGGCTGCGGCCGACGTGCGTGAAACGCAGGAGGCTGGGCCCGCGGCGGAAGCAGGCTACTCGACGACGCGGATGAGCTTCCGCTCAAGGACGCGCAGGACGGCCTTCAGGTCATGGCCGCGCTTCAGTACGTGGCCGTCCATGCCGACCACGGAATACATGCCCTGCCGTTCCCGGAGCCTGGGCCGCTTTTCGATCCGGTAAATCGGATGCTCGGCGGACTGGCGAAAGATCGAGAAGATCGCGGTGTCCTGCAGGAAGGACATGCCGTAGTCGCGCCATTCTCCGGCGACGACCATGCGACCGTAGACGTTCAGGATCGCCATTAGTTCCCGGCGATCGAATGCCACCCGTTCGGGCGCATGCCGGGAATTTGGGAAGGGAGCCGGGTACTGGACCGTCATGATCGGAACCCTGCCCTTGGAATCAGATCAAATCAACCCTCGGGATGCACGTGTTGCCACCGGCGGCTCGCCTGTCCGTGGCTTTGCTCCGCGAACGCCCCGGTTGTCGACGCATTCAACTTGGATCGACTTCCCAAATTCGGACGGATTCGGGGGACGCACTGAAGGCATTCTTCCGTTGGGCGTTGTCGTCCGCGTCGGAGTCTTCTACCGTCGCCTCACACGAAGAAGGCTAAGGACAGCCATGAATGAAGGTACAACCATCGTCGGCGTGATCGGGGGAAGTGGAATCTACGAGATCGATGGACTCGAAGGTGCCGAGTGGATTTCTGTCGAGAGTCCCTGGGGCACGCCGTCCGACCAGGTCCTGACGGGATCGCTGGAAGGCGTCCGAATGGCGTTTCTTCCCCGTCACGGGAGGGGACACGTCCACTCGCCCACGACCGTGCCCTACCGGGCGAACATTGATGCACTGAAACGCCTTGGCGTGACGGATCTCGTCAGCGTGTCAGCCTGCGGCTCTTTCCGGGAAGATATGGCTCCCGGAGAATTCGTGATCGTTGACCAGTTCATTGATCGGACCTTCGCGCGTGAGAAGAGCTTCTTTGGCGAAGGATGCGTCGCCCATGTAAGCGTGGCGCATCCGACTTGCGCGCGACTTGGGGAGGTGGCGGCCGCCGCTGCGGAGGCGGCCGGTGCGAAGGTGCACCGGGGCGGCACGTATCTGGCGATGGAGGGACCGCAATTCTCGACGCTTGCCGAATCGGTCATGTACCGTGAGCGCTGGGGGTGCGACGTGATCGGGATGACGAACATGCCGGAAGCAAAGCTCGCGCGGGAAGCCGAGCTTTGCTACTCTTCGGTCGCCATGATCACGGATTACGACAGTTGGCACCCGGATCATGGCGAGGTAGACGTGACTGAAATCATCAAGACCTTGATGGGCAATGCCGAAAAGGGTCGCGCACTCGCAGCGGGGTTGCCCAGGCGGTTGGGCGCATCCCGACATCAGTGCCCGCACCGATGCGACCGGGCACTGGAACATGCGGTCCTGACGCAGCCGGATGCGCGCGCTCCGGATGTCGTGGCCAAGCTAGATGCCGTCGCCGGTCGTGTGCTGCATTGAACGAACCGCGAGTTGTCCGTCCGGTCCGTGCGGTCGGACCATGGAACGGGAAAGCCGATGAAGGAAATTAAGGACTACATCCGGACCATTGCGGACTTCCCCCATGAAGGAATCATGTTCCGCGACGTGACGACTCTCTTTTCGGATCCGCGCGGGCTGAGGATCTGCGTCGACCAGTTGCTGCATCCCTTTGCTGATCAGGAAATCGACAAGGTCGTGGGGCTCGAGGCACGCGGATTCATCATCGGAGGCGCAATCGCGCATCAGCTGTCGGTTGGGTTCGTGCCGGTGCGAAAGCAGGGCAAGCTGCCGGGTGCCACGCTCAGCCAGGACTACGAGTTGGAATACGGCGAGGCGGTCATGGAAATCCATGACGATGCAATTGACGCGGGTGACAAGGTGCTCTTGGTCGATGACCTGCTCGCAACGGGAGGCACGGCCGAGGCCGGCATCAGGCTCATCGAACGCCTAGGCGGCGACATTGTCGGATGCAGCTTCATCATAGACCTGCCGGAACTTGGCGGTCGTTCCCTGCTGGAAGCGCTCGGGATGGAAATCCACACGCTTTGCGAATTTGGCGGGACATGATGCGCCGAACCGCTGTCGCCGCAGCGCCGGGTGACATCTCGGCCGCAAGGAGCGTCGTCCGGGAGATTTCCATGCGCGTGAAGAGATGAGCATCCGACCGGGCACGGTCCAATCTTGTTCCCGATCGGCTTGAGATGTAGTATGCGGCCATGATGTGCTTGACCAACATGGGAATCTGGAGTTGCCGTCCGCAGCTGATGGCAGACGTGCTCCGCTGCGCGTCCTCGATCGTCCGGGCATAGGCCATGCTCTCCCATGAATGCACTGCCACGCCATCCTTGCAGAGATGAATGACCATGACCGCTCCGCGAACGCTCTATGACAAGATCTGGGATGACCATGTCGCCCATGAGGCCGAGGACGGCACATGCCGTCTGTACATTGATCGCCACCTTGTGCACGAGGTAACCAGTCCGCAGGCATTTGAAGGGCTTCGAATTGCGGGCCGCAGGGTCCGTGCGCCCGAGAAGACGGTGGCTGTTCCGGACCACAATGTGCCAACGGATCCGACGCGCCTGGCGGGAATCAAGGACGAGCAGTCGCGAATCCAGGTCGAAGCCCTGCGGCGGAATGCGAAGGATTTCGGCATTGAGCTCTACGACATCGACGACGACCGGCAGGGGATCGTCCACATCGTCGGTCCGGAGCAGGGCTGGACCCAGCCGGGCATGACGGTTGTTTGCGGGGACAGCCATACGGCAACGCATGGGGCCTTCGGGGCGCTGGCCCACGGAATCGGCACGTCGGAGGTCGAACATGTCCTCGCGACCCAGACTCTGATCCAGAAGAAGTCGAAGAACAGGCTGGTCGAAGTTGACGGCGACCTTGCTCCTGGCGTGACGGCCAAGGACGTCACGCTTTCGATCATCGGCAGGACCGGAACTGCCGGCGGCACGGGCCACGTCATAGAATATGCGGGAAGCGCAATTCGGAACCTGACAATGGAAGGCCGCATGACTGTCTGCAACATGGCGATCGAGGGCGGTGCGCGCGCCGGGCTTGTCGCGCCCGACGAAAAGACACTCGAATACGTGAAGGGCCGGCCTCACGCGCCGAAGGGCGGGCAGTGGGAGCTGGCCGTGACCTACTGGAGCACCCTGCAGTCTGATGAAGGCGCGCATTATGATCAAACGGTCAGGATGGACGCGGCCGAGATTCCACCCGTCGTCACTTGGGGCACGTCTCCGGAAGACGTGCTGCCGATCACGGGCATAGTGCCGGATCCGGAGAGCTTCGAAGGCGGCAAGATCGAAGCCGCGCGGCGTTCTCTGGACTACATGGGCCTGACGCCCGGGCAAAAACTGAACGAGATCGAAATCGACACGGTGTTCATCGGATCCTGCACGAACGGCAGGATCGAGGACCTGCGTGAGGTCGCGAAGATAGTGGAAGGTCGAAGGGTGAGAGACGGTCTGCGTGCAATGATCGTGCCGGGTTCCGGTCTGGTGCGGCTTCAGGCCGAGGAAGAGGGCAGTGCCCAAAGGCTGCAGGAAGCCGGATTTGAATGGCGAATGGCCGGATGCTCGATGTGCCTTGGCATGAACCCAGACCAGCTCAGTCCCGGCGAAAGATGTGCATCGACGTCCAACCGGAACTTCGAGGGAAGGCAAGGCTACAAGGGCCGGACGCATCTCATGAGCCCCGCCATGGCCGCGGCCGCGGCGGTAACCGGTCGCCTGACGGACGTGCGCGACCTGATGTAATCGGTTCGGCCTCTGTCCGGCGTTCCCGTCCACCGCCAGGACTTCGGGGAGCTTGCGCCACTTGAAGCGCTGGGGCAGAAAGGCGCGACCTCTGCAAGGGATGGATCGATGGAGAAGTTCACCAAGCTTACCGGTGTTGCCGCGCCAATGCCGTTGGTCAACATTGACACGGACATGATCATTCCGAAGCAGTTCCTGAAGACGATCAAGCGGACGGGCCTCGGTGCCAATCTCTTTGACGAGATGCGGTTTGACCGCGACGGAAACGAGATCGAGGATTTCGTGTTGAACCAATCGGCATATCGCGAAGCCCGGATCCTGGTCGCGGGCGACAATTTCGGCTGCGGTTCCAGCCGGGAGCACGCGCCTTGGGCGCTTCTCGATTTCGGCATTCGCTGCGTGATATCGACCAGCTTCGCGGACATCTTCTACAATAACTGCTTCAAGAACGGCATCTTGCCGATCAAGCTTCCGAAAGAGCAGGTGGACGCCCTCATGGAGGACGCCAAACGGGGCTCCAATGCCCGGATGACGGTTGATCTCGAGGAGCAGGCGGTCACCGGTTCGGATGGGGAGGTGTACGGCTTCGAGATCGATCCGTTCAGGAAGCACTGCCTGCTGAACGGCCTTGATGACATCGGCCTGACTACCGAGGCCGCCGCGACCTCGATAGATGCATACGAGGCAAGAACGGCGGAGCAGCGACCCTGGCTTTGAGCGGTGCGGACCCGAAGGCGGATGTCGTCGGGAGATTCGACATGAGGAAGATTCACAGTTGTGCGCTGCGATGCGCGTGGCGGCCGGGCAGAACAAGGAAACGAACGGGGGCAGACGTAATGTCAAGACAGAGCCTGCTGGCGTTTGCCATGTTGTCTCAGCCAGCGTTTGCAGAGGATCTGCCCAAACCGATCTCCTGTTTTCAGGACGGCACAAATGCCAAGGATATCGATGCCTACATGTCCTGTTTCACCGCCGACGCTGAAACGATCGACGCGTCCCGCACCCTTGGGGGGATACGACGCAATTCGTGCCTGGGCGGTGCGCGGGGTCATCTCCGACGGCGAGACCTTCAGGCATCGCAAGATTCTGAAACAGAAGCCGGGATTTGCGAAGACGGAAGTGAACTGGCTGAGCTGGGTCGTTCACTACACATACTGGTGGGACGATGATGGCAAGATCACCCGAATGTCACTCCAGTACGCAAATTGAGACGAAGTCATGAAACGTGCACTTGTTACAGGGGCAAATCGCGGCATTGGCTTCGCCATCGCTGAAGGATTGTCCGCCAAGGGATATGAAGTCCTGCTCGGTTCCCGGGACCTGGATGCAGGCAGAAGCGCGGCGAGCCGGATTGACTCGATCCCGGTTCAACTGGACGTGGCAAGTCCGGACAGCATTTCCCGCGCTGTCAAGGACGTGGGACCTGTCGACATACTTGTCAACAACGCGGGTATCCTGGGCTCAGGCGGCGTTCTGGATGATCCGGGCGATTTCACGGACTGCATGAACGTCATGGTACGAGGCCCGCTCCTTCTCATGCATCACCTGACCCCGCACATGGTCTCGCGACGGTATGGTCGCGTGGTCAACGTTTCTTCTGGATGGGGGACATTTTCGGATGGCGTCGCAGGGCCCGGTGCCTACGGTGTCGCAAAGGCCGCACTCAACGCCTTGACGGTTTCTGCGGCACGGACGTTGCCGAATGCAGTCAAGGTCAACGCCATGTGTCCAGGATGGGTTCGCACGCGCATGGGTGGTGCGGACGCCAGCCGGTCACCAGAGGAAGGCGCCGAGACGGCAATCTGGCTGGCAACGCTTGACGAGAATGGTCCAACTGGCGGGTTCTTCAGGGACAAGCATCCGATCGATTGGTGAGCTTGGCAGTTCGACCCGAAAGGAAGATGCCAAAGGCCAGAGCGGGTCGCCGGAGGATCCGAATGGCGAGGCTGCCTGTAAAAAGTTGCATTCGTCCCTGATGCCGCTGGGGTGTCGATGGATGCTCGAAATGCACGTACTGCCGAGCTGCACATTGGGCTCTGAACCTTGCACCGCTGATGGCGCGGATAACTTCGTCGCTGGTCCTGGCCAATGCCTCGATTGATAGCGAGCGGCGCTTGTTGACGCCGGATTTGAGCCGCGCTAGGCGGCACGCGTCCAGTTTCAAGAGGGCATACTGATGAGCACCCCATCGATTCTCATTCTTCCCGGTGACGGCATCGGGCCCGAAGTCATGGCGGAAGTCCGCAAGATCATAGACTGGTTCGGAGCGAATCGCGCTCTGGCTTTTGACGTCAGAGAGGATCTGGTGGGTGGCGCTGCCTATGACGCCCACGGCGTGCCGCTGGCGGATGCCACTATGGAGAAGGCACAGGAGGTTGATGCCGTGCTTCTGGGAGCAGTGGGCGGTCCGAAGTACGACGAACTTGACTTCCAGCTGAAACCCGAGCGGGGGCTCTTGAGGTTGCGCAAGGAGATGGATCTCTATGCCAATCTGCGCCCCGCGCAGTGCTTTGACGCATTGGCGGAGTTCTCTTCCCTTAAGGCGGATGTCGTTGGTGGCCTAGACATAATGATCGTCCGTGAACTGACGTCCGGCGTTTATTTCGGCGAGCCGCGCGGCATCGTGAAGGAAGGCAACGAGCGCGTCGGCATCAACACGCAACGCTACACGGAAAGCGAGATCGCGCGTGTTGCCCGCTCCGCGTTCGAACTGGCACGGAAGAGATCCGGCCAGGTCTGCTCGATGGAAAAGGCCAACGTGATGGAGTCGGGCGTGCTTTGGCGCGAGGTCGTGACCGAAGTTCATGCCGCCGAGTATTCCGATGTCGAACTCAGCCACATGTATGCCGATGCCGGCGCGATGCAGTTGACGCGCTGGCCCAAGCAATTCGACGTCATCGTGACTGACAACCTGTTCGGAGACCTTTTGTCAGACCTCGCGGCGATGCTCACCGGTTCGCTCGGAATGCTGCCTTCGGCATCGTTGGGGGCTCAGATGGAAAACGGCCGCCCAAAGGCGCTCTACGAACCGGTGCACGGTTCGGCTCCGGACATTGCGGGGCAGGGCAAGGCCAATCCCATTGCCTGCATCCTGAGTTTCGCGATGGCTCTCCGATACAGCTTTGACGAGGGCGATGAGGCGACCCGTCTTGAACAGGCGGTAGAGGCAGTTCTGGCCGACGGTCTCCGCACCCCCGACCTCATGGGACCTGAGGGCGGATCGCCGGTTTCCACTTCCGAGATGGGCGATGCGGTGGTCGCCAAGCTGAGTGCCAGCCATTGAGCGAGGCCCGGAAAGCCAATCTCCGCGGTGTCCTCTTTGCAACACTGGGCTTTGCCGCGTTTTCGACGCATGACGCCGTAATCAAGTTCCTTGGCGGCGGCTATGCGGCGTTCCAGATCCTGTTTTTCAGCGTCCTGCTCAGTTTCCCTTTCGCCACGCTCTTGCTTCTGCGCGACAGGGAAGTGGGTACGCTCAGGCCGCGCAATCCGGGTTGGGTGGCCTTGCGAACGGCTGCGGCTGTCGTGACCGGCGCTTCCGCGATCTTTGCGTTTACTGTCCTGCCGATCGCCCAAGTGTACGCATTCATCTTTGCTGCCCCGTTTCTGATCACCATCATGTCCATTCCGGTGCTGGGCGAACGAGTCGGTATTCATCGTTGGGTTGCAGTCCTGCTCGGTCTTGCAGGCGTGCTAATTGTCCTGCGCCCAGGCGTCGAGCCGCTCACCGCTGGACATGTTGCAGCACTCACCGCTGCGTCTGGAAGCGCGTTGGTCTCGGTCATCACGCGGAAGGTCGGACGCGAGGAGCGTGCGGCCGTGCTCATGCTTTATCCGATGATGACAAATGTCGTGTTGATGGGCGCGATCCTGCCCCTCGTCTACCGTCCCGTGCCGGTCGAGCACGTGGGGCTCTTCGCCCTGGTCGCGATTCTCGGTTACGGTGGCGGGCTTTGCATAATTGCTGCCTACAAGCATGGGGACGCAGCGACAGTTGCGCCGATTCAGTATTCTCAGATCATTTGGGGTGCCGGCCTGGGGATGCTGTTCTTTGCCGAAGTGCCTGATCTCATGACAGGTTTGGGTGCTGCCGTGATCATCGCTTCCGGCGTCTATGTCGTTATCCGGGAAAGTCTGGGCGGTCGCTCGGAACACACGCCGGTCCTTCGCACCCGAACCCGGCCTGGCACGGCCACCTCTCCGAATATCGGCGCCATGCTCCGTGCTCGGACCGAGCGCGTGCCGCCGGGCCACGAGGCCCTTGCAAAGTCACGCAAAGCGGAGTAATTCCGCCATTCGTCGGAGTGTAGCTCAGCCTGGTAGAGCACTGTCTTCGGGAGGCAGGGGTCGTGAGTTCGAATCTCGCCACTCCGACCAAGAGGGCGAGCCTCTGGCGCTTCCCCTGAAAATCAGTCTCAACGATGACGAGCACGCTCATGTGCCTACTCGGTCAGCTTCTGTGATGGACCCGGAGCCTGACCATCGTAGCCGCCCCAGACCGATTGATCGAATTGGATGACCGATCCCGTCATCATCCCGCTTTCGGTCGATGCCAGGAACAGCACCGCTCGGGCGACCTCCTCAGGGTCGAGAAGCCGTCCAAAGGGAAGAGCCGCATTTGCCTTGGTTTCCCAATCAGGATCACCCGACTCTTCGAGCTGCAGCGCCCGCTCGTGATCGGATGCCATCCAGCCGATGTCGAGCTGGTTTACATGCACCCGGTTTCTCATGAGCGCGTAACCGGCGCTTCGGGTCAAGGTTGAGAGTGCGGCCTTGGATGCGCAATACGGTGCGATAAAGGGCTGTCCGGCCCGAGACGAGGTCGAACCGATGTTGACGATACGCCCTTCAGCGCCCTCGCGGTCCATAATCTTGACCGCATCTTGCATCAGGAAGAACGGCGCACGGGTGTTGACGGCAAACATTGCGTCGAAGAGCTCAGGAGTCGTGTTCAGAAGGTTTCCGCGATCGGTCAAGCCAGCGGCGTTCACCAGGATGTCCACGCGTCCGAACCTTGCGTCCACTGCGGGAATGATCGCCCGGACATCCTTGATCTTGCCAAGATCAGCGGCAATCATCTCAACCGGGACGCCAGTTTCGCTGGTGATGGCACCGGCCAGTTTCCGACCCTTCTCGACCCCCCGGCCGATGATGCAAATGCCCGCCGCGCCAGCCTGAGAGAACAGCCGCGCGATCGCGGCGCCAAGTCCCTGGGTGCCGCCGGTAATGACAGCGATCTTGTCGTCGATCCGGTTCATGCCACCACCTCGTAGCCAGCGGCGTCCAAGACCCGAAAGAGCTCCGCGCGTCCCTTTCTGGCCATCTCCAAGGGTGGATTGGCGACCGGGTCCTGTTCTGCCTCGATCACGAACCAGCCTTCATATCCCTTTGCGGCGAGTGCATTGGCAATGGCCTTGAAGTCCAGCGAGCCGTCGCCTGGCACGGTGAATGCGCCTTTGACAACGGCATCGAGAAAGGTCTCCTTCGCTCGGTCCAGCCCGTTCACCACATCGGCACGGATGTCCTTGGTATGCACGTGGGAAATGCGTGCGTGGTGGTTCTCGATCACGCGAAAGTTGTCGCCGCCGGCAAAGGCCATATGTCCCGTATCGAACAGAAGTTTCACCGAAGAGTGCTTCATGAACAGGTCCAGTTCCTTTTCGGTTTCGACAGCGGCCGCCATGTGGTGGTGGTAGGCCAGTGGCATGCCTTCCTTTGCGCACCATTCCGCAAAGTCCGAAACCTTGCGCCCGTAGCTGGCCATTTCGGCTTCGCTCAGCCTCGGCTTTTGGGCCAGCGGCGTTTTTCGCTCTCCCTGAACCGAACGCGCCGTCTCGCCATAGACGATGCATGGGGCGCATGCCGCCTTGAAGAATGCATGCTGCTTGGCGATCCGGTCCTTTTCGGCTTCGATGTCACCATCGAGCAATAGCCCCGAGAACCAACCGCCACAGACCGAGATGCCAAACTTGTCGAGGATGGTTCCCAGCTCGGCCATGTTCATGGGAAACCGACGGCCGGTTTCCATGCCTGTCAGACCCGCCTCAGATGCTTGGCGCAGGCACTCCTCAAGGCTTACGTCGTCCGACAATTCGGGGAGATCGTCGTTCCACCATGCAATAGGCGCGATGCCTAGTCTTGCTTCAAGCATGCGATTTAGACTCCAAGCCTTTGTTTCTTGCGGAATTCCTCCTGACCGGTACGCGCCTCTTGCACGCTCTCGCGGGGCGAGACTTCCGGTACTCCCACATACCAATCGGCCCCGCCCGGGGTCCAGGTGTAGGCGTCAGACGCGATGCTCAGGACGGTTGTCGCGTCCGTGGTCCGCGCCCATTCCATTGCAGATTCCAGATCGGCCAGGCTTTCGCAGTGGCGGGCATGAGCCCCCATTGCCTCGGCATGCTTGGCGAAATCCACGTGGCGGGGACTGGTCTTGTCCACGACGCGACAGTCCGTCAGCAAGTTGTTGAAGCCGGCACCGCCCATGCCAGTCTGCAGACGGTTTATTACGCCAAATCCGCCGTTGTCGCAAACCACGACGATCATCTTGTGCCCTGCCAGGATCGATGAGTGGATGTCAGAGTTCATCATCATGTAAGATCCGTCGCCAACCATCACGATCGGTGTTCCGTTGCCACCCATTGCCATGGCGTGGCCCCAGCCGCCGGCAATCTCGTAGCCCATGCAGGAATAGCCGAACTCGCAGTCAAAGGTATGGGGGGACTTGCAGCGCCAATTCTTGATCGTCTCTCCCGGCAGACCGCCTGCGGCGGTGACCATCACGTCTTCTGGCCTGGCCGTCTTGTTCACGACGGCCACGACCTGTGCATAGCTGGGCATTGCCTGATTGGTCGGCGCCTGGCCCTTGTCGAGGAGTTCGTTCCAGTCGGCATAGAGCTTCTGCGCGGTCTCGAGTCGTTCCTCAGGGGCCTTGTAGTCCCCAAGTGCCGCATCGATTTCCTTTACCGCTTCAAGCGCGTCACCCACTACTGGATGCGCACGATGTTTCGTTGCGTCGAAGCGCGCGGCATTGATGTTGATGAACTGCGCGTCCCTGGGGAAGGTCGTCCAGGAACCGGTCGTAAAGTCCTGCATCCGCGTGCCGATTGCGATGACCACATCCGCGGTTTCCGAAAGCTCCCGCGCCGCTTCGGTGCCCTCTATGCCCATCGGGCCCACGTAGACGGGGTCGTCGTGCACGACCGCGCCCTTGCCGGCGATCGTCTCGGCCATCGGGATGCCCCGCTTTGCCGCGAACGCGGCGACGGTCTTCTCGGCACCGGAATAGCGCACGCCTCCGCCCGAGAGGATCAGCGGGTTCTTGGCGGATCTCAGCACTTTTACTGCCGCAGCGACTTGATCGCGCGAGGGGCGCGGGCGCGGGATGGACCAAGTGGTCTCGGCAAAGAACTCTTCGGGGTAGCCGTAGGCAACTTCCTGGATGTCCTGCGGCAAACCGATGAATGCCGGGCCGCAATCCGCCGGATCGAGCATTGTGGCAATTGCTTGCGGCAGAGACTGAATGATCTGGGCCGGATGCGTGATTCTGTCCCAATAGCGCGACACGGGGCGGAAACTGTCGTTCACTGTCGTGCTGGGTGAACCGAAGTGCTCGACCTGCTGCAGCACTGGATCGGGAAGGCGGTTGGTGAACGTGTCACCGCACAGCAGCAGGACAGGGAGGCGATTGGCGTGGGCAACGCCGGCAGCTGTTACCATGTTTGTGGCGCCCGGGCCGATGGAAGAGGTCGCGACCATGATTTGGCGGCGCCTTCTTGACTTGGCAAAGGCAATGGCTGCCAAGGCCATGGACTGTTCGTTCTGGCCGCGCCAGGTGGGCAACTGATCCTGCACACGTTCCAGCGCCTCGGCGAGGCAGGTCACATTGCCGTGGCCAAATATCCCGAAGACTCCAGCGAACAGGGGAACGCGCTCGTCGTCAATCTCGATGAACTGGTTGCACAAATGGCGCACAACCGCTTGAGCCATCGTCAAGCGCACGGTTTTCGCCGTCATTCCCTATTCCTCCCAAGATGCTTCCTGCAGCTCCTTTTGAATTGATTGTTGACAACGCAAACATTTTGCAACGAGCATTGCAAGAATAATTTTGGGAGGAACCGTTGCCAAGAATTTCCGTGCTCGGTTGTGGCCGCATCGGTCGCATGCATGCCGACAACATCGCGTCCCATCCCCGGGCGGAACTCGCGGGCGTCTTTGATGTCCATGCTCCATCTGCACAGGACGTTACGGTCACTTATATTCGGGAGACTTCAGAAGAGAGTCTTGTGGAGCACATTGCTGATGCGGACGCGGTTCTGCTTCGCACACAGACGATGACCGAGCCCACGGTGGCTTTGGCGGCCAGGCTCAAGATAGTCTCGCGGCACGGTGTTGGCTATGATGCAGTCGACATTGACGCGCTCAATTCCAGAGGCATAGCGCTTGCGGTTTGCGGAGACGTGAATTCCACGACGGTGGCCGAGCATGCTTCCATGATGATCCTTGCCGCCAGCAAACGTGTTCTTCGTGCCGATGCCTCGGTGCGTTGCGGCCCATGGGAGTGGCGCAACCGGCTCGAGGCACAGGATGTTCGTGGACAGAATCTGCTGCTCGTCGGGTATGGGCGAATTGGAAGCCGTACGGCGTCGATGATGCGTGGGTTCGGCATGCGAATTCGGGCATTTGACCCTTACTTGCTGAGCAATGGCTGGCCCGAATGTGGCGTTGCCCCGGTCCGGACCTTGAAGGAGGGCCTCGCCTGGGCAGATGTGATCTCGTTCAGCTTGCCGCATACGGGCAAGCCGTTGATAGGCGAGGCGGAGATCGCCGAGATGCGTGACGGCGTGGTGCTGGTCAATACTGCGCGCGGTGGAATTATTGATGAAGACGCCTTGATAGCCGCGTTGACCGGGGGCAAGGTCGGGGCGGCCGGCCTTGACGTCTTCGAAACGGAACCCGTCCTTTCTGATCACCCGCTGATCGGATTTGACCAAGTTGTCCTGTCACCTCACATCGGTGGATTGACCCATGGCGCCGCACAGCGGATGGCAGTTTCATCGGATGAGAACATTCTCGATTTCTTCGCGGGCAAGATCGATCAGGACTTGGTTGTGAACAGGGAAGAAGTCAATGTCGCACGTCAAGCCCAAGCTTAAGGTCGGCCTGATTGGCACCGGATTCATGGGCAAGACCCATGCATTCGGGTTTGTTTCCGCACCTCGGGTTTTCGATTTGCCTATGGACATCGAACTCCACACAGTTGCAGACATTGACGGGGTAGCAGCACGTGGTGCGGCTCGGGCCTACGGCTTTGTGCGTGCGACGGCCGATTGGCGTGACATCACGGACAACCCCGAGATCGACATTGTCTCTATCACCGCACCCAACGCGCTGCACAAGGAATTGTCGCTTGCCGCGATCGGAGCCGGGAAGCACGTTTACTGTGAAAAGCCGTTGGCGCCTCTTGCCGATGATGCGCGAGATGGCTGACGCTGCGGAGGAAGCAGGAGTCGGTGCGCACGTGGGACTCAACTACCTGTGCAACCCGATGTTCGCATTGGCGCGGGAGATGATTGCGGCAGGGGAACTGGGCGAAATCCGCAGCTATCGTGGACTGCATGCCGAGGACTACATGGCTGACGCCGACGGTCCCTTCACCTTCCGCCATGATCCTGCGGGCGGCGGGGCTCTGGCCGATCTGGGCAGCCACGCACTGGCGACCGCCGAGTTCCTGCTCAAGCCCATCACCGAGGTCATGGGCGACTGCGTTACGGTGATAGGCGAAAGAACTGACAGCAAGGGCAACCGCCGCTCGGTCGATGTGGACGATGTAGGCCGCGCCTTTCTGCGTTTTGCCAACGGCGCCAGTGGATCCATCGAAGGAAACTGGATCGCTACCGGTCGCAAGATGCAGCACGATTTTGATGTCCATGGTTCAAGGGGTGCGCTGTCTTTCAGTCAGGAACGTTTCAACGAACTGCACTATTATTCAATCGAAGACGCCCAGGGCCGCCAAGGTTTTCGACGCATCGAAGCCGCGCCGACACATCCGCCTTATGGCCTGTTTTGCGTCGCTCCTAGTCATCAGATTGGATTCAACGATCTAAAGGCCATTGAAGTCGCTGGCTTCTTGGTGGCCATCAACGGGGACGGGCCCGAGCCCTTCAATTTTCGTGCAGGCATTCGGGTTCAGGCTCTTGTAGAACAAATTCATCGTTCCGCTCGTGAGCGGTGTTGGTTGAGCACGGAGGGTTAGAGCATGAACGTCAGGTACGCCGTTGTCGGGGCAGGTTGGATTTCGCAGATTGCGTTTCTGCCGGGCATTGAGTTGACCGGGAATTCCACGGCAACCGCATTGGTTAGCGGAAGTGCCCAAAACGCCGCCAAGCTGGCGGAGTTCTACGGCATCAACCACATTTATTCATATGAACGGTATGATGAGATGCTGAACGCAGATGTCGCAGATGCCGTTTACATCGCCTTGCCAAACTCCATGCACGCCGATTACGCCATACGCGCGGCAAATTCCGGCAAGCACGTCATTGTCGAAAAGCCGCTCGCGGTTTCCGAAGCTGAATGCAAGGCGATGATACAGGCTGCCAAGAACGCCAACGTATTTCTGATGACGGCCTATCGGCTGCATAACGAACCTGGAACTGTCCACGCTCTTGACCTGATCCGAAGCGGCGCTGTTGGTGACCCCCGTTTGTTCACGTCGCTCTTCTCCATTCAGGCGGAAGCGGACAACCACCGTCTCAGGGCGGCGCATTGGGGTGGTCCGCTTCAGGATATTGGCATCTACTGCCTGAACGCTGTGCGTCATGTTTTTGAAGATGAACCAACCGAAGTCATGGCGACACGCAATGTCGTCGATGATCCGCGGTTTGCCGAAGTTGAGGAGGCGATCGCAGCAACGCTGAAGTTTCCCAACGGTCGTATGGCACAATTCTGCGCCAGCTTCGGAGCAGAATTGCTGGACATGTACAGGATTGCCGGGACTGCCGGCGAGATCGCGGTCGAATGTGCATACGAATTCCGGACGCCGACGATCGTGCGCCTCAAACGCGGCTCTGAAGTAATTGAGCGCACTTTTCCGCAAACAGACCAATTTGCTGGCCAAACGGAGTATTTTTCCGACTGCATCATGAACGGCACCGCGCCGGAAGCAGATGGCGAAGAAGGTCTTGCGGATGTCCAGGCGCTACTTGCAATTGAGGAAGCGGCCCGTTCAGGAACGCCTCGACGGCTTAGATTGGAGCCACGGCCACGTCATCCCGTCTCCGAGATGGTCCGAACCTTCGAACCAACTCCTCGAAGGCTTGTTTTCTAGCCTATCGGCTCTGCTGCCTTGGAGCGTTGATACGGAGACGATCGCAGGGGATTAATGGCTCCTTTGAAAAAAATGAAAAAAGAAAACTTAGCGCCACCGAAGAATTACGAGACGCTGATCCAATTGATTCACGAGCGTTTTGACGCCATGAGCAAGTCGCACCAGAAAATTTCGGTTTATTTGACGCAAAACCCGAATGAGATTGCAGTCCACTCGGTGAACGCGATCGCAGATCGTTGTGGCATTCATGCATCAAGCTTTGTCAGGTTTGCCCAGGCATTGGGCTTCAGTGGATACAAGGATCTCCAGAAATTGTTTCAGAAACGGCTGGAAACCGCCGCACCTGGGTTCGAGGCAAGGGTTCGTGCGTTAGAGGAAGATCTGGAAGACCGCGACGACCCATCGGATTTCGGGTTTCTTCGAGACTTGGTGGTCAAGGACATCGCGTCGCTCCAAGCCTTGTTGGATGACATTTCAGGCCCAGACTTGTCATCGGCGGCGGACATGTTGAGCAATGCGGGTTCGGTTTATCTTCTCGGTCAGCTGCGCTCGGCACCGGTAGTCGAATTTCTCCGGTATATGCTCACGATGATAGGAAAAAAATGCGTGTTGCTGGATCCAAGCGGTGGATTGGCGACACATATGGCCGAGACGATCTCTGACGAAGACATCCTGATGGCGGTATCGTTTCGATATTATGCGAATGAGGTTGTCTCGATTGCTGAAAACATGAAGGATTCGGGAACAAAAATTATCGCGATTTCTGACAGCACGTTGTCTCCGTTGGCGAAATCTGCTGATGTATTGTTCGTTGTACCAGAACATCGCCACACATTCTCACGGTCGATTGCCGCCCCCATGTGCATTTCCCAAGCATTGATTCTTGCGACCGCAGCGCGTCTGCAAGTTGATGCTGATCTTCCGGAGATTCCGACGGTGACGCGCGCGTAGCATTTCCGCCGAGTTTGACTGCCACACTATCCTTTGGGTTCCTGTTCGTTGCCGTCAGCAGAGCCGCGCCAGAGACGGTCCGGATGCGGGGGTGGTCGTGAGCCGCAAGCAGGGTCACTCAGGAACGCGTTCGGTTCATGAACCCGTCCAAGGGGCGGCTATGGCGCTACCTTTTGCGGGTTCTCAGAGTCGAAGGCGACCTCTCGCGACCATAGATCCGCAAACTCTGGACCTTGGTGCCGATGTCCGGGAAAGCGACGAGGGTCCGTCTGGACATGATCGCTGGGAGGAGCGGCATGCACTTTGCTGAACTCGACATTGATCGCCTACTAATGCGAAGCGGAAAGAAAGTCTGCGACGCGGACAATAGAGATTGCCGACCAGGTAAGATCAATGATGCGGCGGATTTCTGCCAGCCTGAATTTTCTGAATGCGCTTGGGCCAAGTAGACCGAATGAAGGAGAGGACGTTCCAGATTTCCTCTTCCGTCATGACATCCGCGAAGCCTGGCATGGTACTCTTGACATTTGTGATCCCTCTTTCGGCCAACGCACCTTCTCCGCCCAATGCCGTGTAGTCGTAAAGCAACCGGTTGTCGTGGTGCCACGTATGCCCGGTCTCATCATGTGGCGGGGCAGGGAGGGTGCCGTCGTCGTTCAAGGACTGCCAGTTAGGTTGCCCTTCAAGGTCTGCACCGTGGCAGGACGCGCAGTGTTCCTCGTAGAGGACTTGTCCTCCGTCGATGTCCCGATCGTCGAGCTCATGACCGGCCATGGCGACGGTGGGGCAAACAAAGAGCCCCAAGGCCACGAAAAGCTTGTTCACGCAACTTCCACCCAAGTCTTAAGGCCGGTGACAGAATGTCCGAGCGTATGACAGTGCAACAGCCACTTTCCAGGGTTGTTGAAGACGCAAAGGATGTCTCGGCTGACCCGTGCATCAACCAGCGACGTATCGCGAAGCGGCCCCAATGATCCTTCGCCGTCCAGTTCGTGGAAATGATGGCCATGGAGGTGAATGCCATGTGGAAAAAACGTGTCGTTTACCATGGTCATCCTCACAACCGTTCCCCGTTGCAATTTCAACCAAGGACTATCCTGCACTCCTGAGGTCCCGTTGAACGACCAAATGTCATCGCCGGGGTGCTGCCCTCCCATGGCCCCACCCTGCATCCTCAAGGTCACGTGCATGTCTGCTTCGCCATTGGTCGTTGCAACATTGTTCGGCGGAAGGGGGGTAATCGGAGATGTTCGCGGCGAAGGGTTCGATCCCTCAATGTTGATGGTCGCCAACGGATAGTGCTCCTGGCCGGTCCAGAAGCTGAACTCGATGTCGCCGGTGACGTCAGCGATGATGTCTGCACGTTGTGCTGGCGCCAGGTGGATCGTGTCGATGGGCCGCAAAGTCTTGAGCGGCATTCCGTCCAGAGCGACAAGGTTGCCCTCAACCCCGCCAACGTCGACGGGAAATACCCGAGCATTGGCAGTGTTGATCAGCCGGAGCCGAACGCGATCTCCCTTTGGTACGGCAGATTGTGAGACAATTGCCTTCCCGTAGTTCCCCAAGCGACCTCCGTGGGAGAAATGGAACATCGAATCGAAGTCGTCGCGAAGTTCTCCGTGTTCCTCCAGCCACCAGTCGTCGATCATTACGATGATGTCTGCGTCAACATCTGGCGGTTTCCGTTCCTCCACGATCAGCGGCCCGTAGAGCCCCCGTGCAACCTGTTCCCAGGAACGGCTGTGGGAGTGGTACCAGAAGGTGCCTGCGTCCGGCGTCACGAATCGATACTCAAAATCGCCCCCGTCAGGGACTGCATCTTGCGTGAGCTCTGGAACTCCGTCCATCGCGTTGTCGATCCGGATGCCATGCCAGTGGACCGACGAAGGCTCGCCGGTTCGGTTTTCGAAATTCACGACGAGTTCGTCGCCCTGATTGACCCGAAGAAGCGGACCTGGCGTGCTTCCGTTGAAGCCGAGCGAAGGAGTGGTGCCTGATCCTTCCGGCAGTATTTGCGCTACGACAGGTTCAGCGGTTAGCCTCGTTGTGCTGGCCATGCTCCGTGCGGGGATGAGGGCTGCGGCCGTTGAAGCCAGGAATGTTCGTCTCGATAGCGGCATTTCTATTCACGATAGACCGAGTGGCAGGACTTGCAACTCGCGCCAAGGCTGCCCATTGCCGGTCCGAGGTCTTCTGGTGCGGCGATGGAAGTTGATAGCCCGACCGCTATGCCCTCAAGCACGGACGCCTTTGCACTGAAATCCTCGAAGCTGGTCCAAATCGTCGGCCTGGCCTCCGACATTGGATCGCTCTCATTTGCTTCAAACAGTGCCGGCACGGCGGCGGCACGGGTCGCGATGGCGGCAGCTGCAGCCCTGGCTTTTGCCGCGTCGAATTCCGTCGCTCCCCTGGCCATCATTCCAATGGCCTTCAAGTTTTCGGCGATTGCACTCATGCCGTCCATTCGTGCTTTGACGGCCGGATTTTGAACGCCCTGATGTGCAAAGGCGGCGGTCGCTGTGGCGAGGATCACGCCCGCTGCGATGCATCGTTTGTTCATACCTGTTCCCTCGAATTCAGTTGATGCCAATCGTCCGCTGCAGCTTGCGGACATGGGCAAAGTTCATGGCGACATCTCCGTAAGTGACGACATTGACTGCTGACATGCCCCCAAACAGCCGGCGAAGTTGCCGAACTCCGAATTCCACTGCCCCGCAAAGGGACTGATCGCCGTGATGCGACAGCCTGTAGAATTCGTGATCCAGCGAAGGAACGACATCCTTTCGCTCGACGACATGGATTCCATCGCAGGCTGAACACTTGACGTCAAACGTAGATTTCCCGACTTGAGCGTTGGAAGAGCATGACTCCCGTACTGTGATGCTTGCAAGCGAGCTCAAAAGAAGCCCCAAAGCGATGTGGTCGGTTTATCTGGAGCCCGGACAATCTCCTCGTCTGGTCCAGTGACGGACCAGTGCGGCCATCCGCCGATTCCTCTGCGATGGAAGAGAATCTGGACCACCAGCATATGTTAATCCTCAGTGTCTTCCGCCATCTCTAAAGTTTCCAGCGGGTGGAAGGTCAAGCAAGGTGTCCTGACGCCTTCGTGAACATCCACATCGCCATGTCGACCATCACCCGACATTCCACCAGCGACACGAATCTCCGGGAAGAGCCTCTGTTTGCATCATGCGATGCATGTCAGATCGCGTTTGTCGATGTAGATCGCTTTGAAAGATCTGACGGCTACGATGCCGACCGCGAAGAAGGCAAGCGGCTCGAACTTTCCGTTCGGCACGTCCGTCTTTATCGGAAGGACCGAACCCGCATCGGCGAAGGGACAGATGTGCCTGTATCGAATGGGACTTACAAAGAAAGGTTTGCGCCTTTCCATGTTCCGCTTTCGCGGCACGACGTTGTGCATTGACGAAAACGCCGATAGCAGGGATTCGTTGCCTTTGGCAACCGGCGTCAGGGACTGGCGCAGCTGGACGGCGAGAGGCGTTTGCATTGGCAACCTCACTGACCCGTCAACATCGCGATGTTGTGCATTGGCATGGCGACGTTTGGGCGGTCGAAAGATCGAGCAGGGCGAAAGCCGATCAGCTTCCCGCGTGATGTTCCACACGAAAGTCCGATGTTCAGGACATGTGCGCCCAACCTTCATCGGTTGGGCGCTTCCCGTGCGTGAACCCTTCTTTGTAAGCCCCTATCGAATCCAGCGTCGAGCGAATGGGCCGCAGCCAGGGAACATGATCACAAAATTTTTCAGGCAATTGAGCATTTGAAGGCAAAGAAGTGCGATGGAGACCGCGACGAACCATTCGACGGAACGGGCAAAGGCCGTGCCCATTAACACCCAGGTCACAGCCGAAGACATGAGAGCCGTGACGGGCGATCGCCATGAATCGCCTGACCGCCCGACCTCGAACCGGTTCGGACATCCCTTCGCATTCAGACTGTCGGCAACCAGCGAGCACGGTTGAAGGAATTCTCGGCCGGCGCTGCGGCAGTTTGCAACCAGATGCCTTGGCAACCGTCCAAGACAGTGCCGACGTACCGACGGCAGACAGCGTCGTCACGTACGCGCACCACCAACGCATCGACCGGTCATGCAAGCGGTTTGCGATCCGGGCCAAGTCCTTCAAGTATGCCCAGGACGGGCTGGCCAAGTTCAGCCTTGCCGCGGAATACCCTTTTGCCGGCCTTCCGGCGCATCACGCTGGGTGACGCCGTCAATCAGCACGAAAGCGATGACGCATGGCTCGGTACTGCGGTTCGACCAGGCGTGGTTGTTGCCGCGCTGGATCAGCACGTCACCGGCTTTCAACAGGAGGTCGTCCGCCTCGTCGTCCATCATCATCCAGATCTCGCCGGTGAGCACTATGGCATAGTCCAGCGAGTCAGTCCGATGCATGAAGGGATGCCGGCCACCTTCAACGACATTGGCGCTGGCACCCATTTCCCCAAAGGCGGTCTTTCCGTCGAGGGTCTTCAGGACGTCAGGATCTTCGGGCAGAAACTCGACGCAGCGAAATGTGCTGCCCATCGGCGGCGGATGCAGGATGAAGTCGCCGGTGCAGGTTTCTGTCGGGCCGTCGTATTCGGCGGGACTGCCGCGCTCGATCCAAAAGTTCGTCAACCGGACCCCGGGCCGGCTCGTGCGTTCAAGGTACTGCGTGGCGGTCGTGTCGCTGATGACGACGGCTTTGCCATGCTCGTCATGACCCGTCACGACCCGGCGAAATTCTCGTGCCATCCGTAGACTCCTGTGCTTGTTCAACGGGCCGCGTATGGTCGGGATCGGGTAACGCGGACCTGTGCAATGCGGGTATAGCGGTCGGCAAGCGAGTTTGACAGGCGACCGATGCTGGCCGGGTCAGAAACAGCAAAGGCGGCATCATCGGCAGGCGGAAGACTCGGAATTTGCGGGCTGGGAGGAATGAGTCAGGGACGTTCAGCACGTGGGTCAGCCTGAAGACAAGGGTGATGCCCGTCACGCCACTGGCAAGGAGCTTGTCCAGTGTTCGGCTCATGGGCTACGGACTCGCCGGAAGAGGTTGTGTCCACGCTGGCAGCTGCCTCGTGCCGGACCGTTCCGTCACGACCTACTTCCTGAAGTACCGCTCTGCACCCGGGTGTAGCGGGATCTTGAGCCACAGGGACCGCTCCGGATCGATCTGGCGCGCATGCACGTTACTTGTGCGGAACTCGTCCATGTGATCGTAAATTGCCTGTGTGATCTGATACGCCGTCTCTTCATCCATGCTTGCGTCGACAATCAGCATGTTGTTGACGCTCAAGAGCGACCCCTCTGCATCGGTGCCATACACGTCGGCCGGCACATTCACCTTGTTGTAGTTGGGATATTTCTCCAGCGCATTGACCATCATCGCATCGCTCAGCGGAATGAACCTCAGCTTGGCGTTTGCTTGGGCCTGCATCACCGCGTCAGCGGGATAGCCGCTTAGTGCAAAGACGGCATCGACGGTGCCGTCGGCGAGTTGGCTGAAGCCGTCAGCATGAGACAGAAAGCTCGGCGTGATGTCGTCAATCGTCATGCCGTGCAGGCCAAGCACCTGGCCCAGGAAGGGGATGGTACCGCCTCCTTCCGGACCAACGGCGATGCGCTTGCCCTTCAGGTCCGGGATTCCGTTGATGTCGGATCCGTCGAGCGTCATGATGTGCAGCACGCTGGCATGCAAAGCACCGATGGCGCGAAGATTCATTGCGCCGTCGTTCCGATATGGACCGGCACCCTCGTTGGCCAAGACGGAAAGGTTGTTGTTCGTGATTGCGATATCGACTTCGCCGGAATTCACAAGCCGCGCGTTCTGGACCGATCCCTGCGTCACGACCGGTACCATAGTCAACCTCGCGGCATGGTCGCCGACCAGCGTCGAGATCGCTTGGCCGACCGGGTAGTACGTGCCGCCGTGGCTTGCCGTTCCGATGCGAAGCTCTGCCGCCTCTGCCGTGATCGCGCCCGCGAACGTCAATGTGAATGCCAAAGGAGTCAACAGTGATCGAATGCAGTTCATTGTTCTGCTCCCGTCATGTGGCCACGATGCGGGCCGTCGGCACGGTCGTCGTTGCGGCTCGTTGCTTCATGTGACGGAAACATCCAATTCTGGCCTTGTCTAGGCGCCAACTCATATTAAAATCGATATTTTATGAAATTGGAAAGAATATTGCATTTTATGGCCGCGCCGCTAGCTTCTTTGTCAGGAGATTCCGGCGTCCGAGCGGTTTGGTTCACCAACGGGGAGAACGTCTTGAAAGGTTCAATGCTAACGCCAGCCCATGCCTTGATTGGCCGGGAGGTGTCGGACTGCTCTGACTTGCAGGAATACTCCCGACGATCCCGGCTTGGCCAGTCTTCACTGAGTCAGGAACCGTTTCCTGACATGGCGTGGGAGGCTGCCGAAAATGGATCGCACACACCGCCGCTCCTCGAATGTCCGCGGCCGTACGGCACGCCGGGATGCACCTGAAAGACATCAGTCAGGAGGGCAGGCGTCACGATCGTGCGGACGTGATCATTGTCGGTCTTGGCCCGACCGGCGCTACATTGGCCAACTTGTTGGCGGAATGCGGCGTCAGTGTCATCGTCGTTGATCGCGAGGCCAGGATTTACGACCTGCCAAGGGCGGTTCACTTCGACGGCGAAACCATGCGGGTCTTTCAGGCCGCGGGGATTTCCGAAAGCTTGAGCCGTGAAGTGATTGTCAATCCCGGCATGCGTTTTGTCGATCCCTGCGGAGAACTCCTGCTTGACTGGCCGCGGCCGCAAGAGATCGGGCCCCAGGGATGGCACACGAGCTATCGCCTGCATCAACCTGACCTGGAATGGCTGTTGCGCGAGAAATTGGCGAGGCGCCCCAATGTGTCGGTACTGACGAATTCGGAGGCGATTTCCGTCAACGTCCGAAGACGGGATGTGATCGTAACGTGCCGCAACCTCCAAAATGGTCAGATACGGAACCTGTATTCGTCCTATGTTGTCGGCTGCGACGGAGCACGGTCATTCGTTCGCGGCGTGATCGGTTCGGACATGGTCGACCTCGGGTTCAAGGAACGCTGGTTGGTCGTGGACGTGCTCCTGAAGGATGATCGGCCGGATCTTGGGGATCACTCGATCCAGTATTGCAGCCCTGATCGGCCGATGACGTATTGCCGAAGCCCGAAGAACCGGCGGCGCTGGGAATTCGCCTTGCGAGATGACGAGGCTGACAAACAGGTCACCAGGGAAGAACAGGTCTGGTCGTTCCTGGCACCTTGGATCAAACCCGGTGACGCGGAATTGGAGCGCCGCGTAGTCTACACATTTCGGTCCGAAATCGCGCAGGTCTGGCGAAAGGGCCGATTGATGATCGCGGGCGATGCCGCGCATTTGACGCCGCCTTTCATGGGACAAGGCATGTGTGCAGGAATCCGCGATGCATCAAATCTGGCCTGGAAACTTGCACTGTGCGTCAAGGGTGCTGTCAGTTGCGACATTCTTGACAGTTATCAGGAGGAGCGTGCACCCAATGCGCGGGCCTTCATTGAGACTGCAATGCGTCTTGGCGGACTGATCAACGCGCTGGACAAGGGGTCGACATTGTCCTTGGGGTCGCGAGACGAGACCGGAGTCGCAAGCATGGAAACCATTTCTCCGCCGTTGGGTTTCAGTGACGTGGGCGGCTTGATCCCTGTAGACACGCCGCACAAGGGACGGTTGTTTCCGCAACCGGTGCTTGAGGACGGGCGCTTGCTGGACGATGCGGTCGGGTTCAATCCGGCACTGATCGTGCGTGGGGCATTGCCCCGCCATGTTGCAGCGACTGTCCCGGTCGTCGAGTGCATTGACGGTTCTGCCCTGGCAGCCGCACTCGCCGGATTCGACACGAACGCCGTCCTGGTTCGACCTGATCGATACATTGCGGCCAGCGCGAGGACCGAGGCGGATGTAGCGGCACTTGCAGCGCTGGCATTGCCGTCGCCGGTGCCCGGCTGCGCATCGGGGGAAGCATCTTGCGCAGAGTAGGTTGCGGAATTGGTGCAAGCGCATTCTTGCGCGCGCAAGAAGTCTCCGGAACGCGATGTTGCATGTCGCGGGAGATTTCGGGGCAGTTGGAATGCCCGAGTGATTGCAATCTCGGGCGGGTCCGTTTGCCTGGGCAGTTCCCGGTCGCCGGCACCGTGCAAGAGGGCATCGTGCCTCGCATGGAGTTCGGCAGGAACAGGACCGGTGACGGAAGCAGGGCCCGAAGCACGAGGCGGAACAGATCCGCGACCCAGAAAGGAGTGATACTCTTGAAGACCGTCGCTGCCTCGCACCGCGATCCCCGGCTGTTTCCCGATCCTGGTCGCTCCGACGCAGCACGTCGACCCAACAGGCATCTGAGCTTCGGTCTTGGAGTTCACGTCCGTGCCGGAAACTCGCATGCGCGGATGGGAGCCGCGATCGCATTCCGGAAGCTCTTCGGTCGTTTCCCCGGGTTGCAGTTTATCGCGTCGCCCGATATCGCCGCACGCCTGTGGCTCAGGGAGACCCGGCAACTGCACGTCGCCGTCAAATGAGAGAACCGGTCATGAACCGACCAAGACCTGCCAGAATGCAGCATATCGCCATAGAAGTCAGCGATATGGATCGCTCTATCGAATGGTATCGGCGTGTTCTCGGTTTCAAGCTCACCGAGCGTCACGCAGCGTTCGAGGTGGAAGACATTCCTGTCGAACTGACTTTCATGCGTCTCGCCAACGTCCACCACGAGATTGTCCTTGTTCACAATCCGAAGAAGACCTACCGAACGAAGCCGCTTCCCGAGGCGGACCTCGACGGCCCTCCGAATTTCCATCATGCCGCATTTGAATGCGAAAATCGAGACGATTGGCTGGCGCTTCTGGACCGCATTCGCACGGAGGGTGCGGAAATCGTTCGAGGACCGATACTGCATTCATTCGTGCAGCCTCGCGGCGATGGAAGTTGGGGCGAAAACGAGGCTGTCTACATTCTCGACCCTGACGGCCATCGAATCGAACTGTTTTGCGACCTTGCCACGATCGACAGTGACGGGACTCACGTCAGCGCCGCAGGCGTTCGGCTGCAAGGTACAGAAACCGAAGAGCTTTGACCGCGGACATTGCCGCCTTCATTCAAGGAGACCCTGTCGCGTTCTTGTTCGGCAAGCGAAGCCATTCCGTGCCCGTTTTCGACGGCCGAATAGGGTCTATCCCCATTCTGCCATCTTTTGCATCGACCGTGAGCCTTTGCGGTGTCTTGAAGATCCGTGATCGCCAACCGGTCGTCACGCCGATGCCCTGCGTCGGTTCGTCACGAAGCGTGCAGGGTTCTCAGGCGGCGTCCTTGGCCCGCACGTCTTCGACAATGCTGCGAAATTCCTCGTCGCTCAGCATGTCGCGTTTCTCGATGCCCATGGTCTTGACCCGGGCCAGCACCTCTGCTGCCTGATCGTCGGCCAACGCTCCCAGCCCCAACTCTTCCAACTTGTAGATGATCGAGGCCTTGCCGCTCTTCTTGCCAAGGACCACTTCGCCTGTCCGGCCTGTCAGGGCGGGATGGGTGCCGAACATCACCAACGGATCGTGCATCACGTACTGGATGCCGATCCCGCTCTCGCGAATGAAGTTGCCGTGGCCAAGGACGGGCTTGTTGCGGGCAATCGGGACGTTGGACAGCTCGGACAGCATTTCGCCCAGCTCAGGCAGCTTGTCCAGCTTGTACCCCAACTCGTACCCGTACAGCAGGTCGAGTCCCAGGATCAATTCTTCAAGAGCCGCATTGCCTGTCCGTTCGCCCAGTCCGTTGCCGCAGCTATGTACGCACTCGGCACCGGCTGTTACGGCCGCAAGCTCCGTCGCCACGCCCATTCCGAAGTCGTTGTGAGTATGGATCTCGACGGGCAGTCCGGTCATGCCCTTGACCCAGCCCACCATGTACTTGATCGCCTCGGGCGTTGCGCATCCCATTGTGTCGACGATGCCGATCGCGTCGGGCGGCGATTCAGCCATGATCGCCTTGCAGAGGCTGGTCAGGTCCTCCGGCCTTGCGCGCGTGGTGTCGTAGGGGAAGAACACCGCGTGCAGCCCCTGTTCTCGGGCGTAGTTGATCACGTCGCGGCTCTTCTTGAACACGTCCTCCCAAGTCCAGCCGAACTGGGTGACCAGCTTCGGATAGCCGATCGGCACCTCGATGATGACTCCGTGTGCGCCGCACTCCAGCGCCATGTCGACATCGGTCTTGAGGGCCCGGGCGAAGGTGTAGATCCTGGACTTCAAACCCAGCTTCGAGATCTCCTTGATGGCCTCGGCATCCTGCGGCGACACCGCCGGCATGCCGGCTTCGATCCGGTCGACGCCGATTTCGTCCATCTTGCTGGCGATGCGAATCTTGTCATCGATGGAAAACACGACTCCGGGGGTCTGCTCGCCGTCTCGCAGCGTCGCATCGTGGATCTCGACCTTGGGGGGCAAGTTCAGGTCCTTGCGGACTTCGGGCACGAAATTGTAGGGGCTGACCCACCATTTGCCGTCTTCGAAATGAGTTTCGCGCATCGGTTCCCCCGAGACAATTATGGACAGTCTGAGCAACGACACTATACCCATTTTTCTTTTGTTCCAAAAGAAAAAACCACTTTTTATGACGACAGGGTCGAGGCGGATTCCGGATCAGCATTCCGGATGTCCGAGATTTTGTTACTTCTGGTGCCTTTCCGACGAATTCCGCGGTCAAATGGCGGATTCTGCCAGGCTGGCTTCGTCGGAGCCGGACTTCGAAGTCCGAGAAAAAACGATAATATTTGTTTTCCGCGACAGATGGTGGCAATCTTTCGTCATGGACAGATCCGTTGAAGACACATCCTCGCCGCAATCCTCGACACGGCGTGTCTATCTCACGCTCCGGAATGACATCATCGCCGGGCGAATTCCGCCGGGCGAGCGCTTGAAGATCGATGCACTCAAGGTCGCGCTCGATACAGGGGCGTCCCCCGTTCGCGAGGCGCTCAGCCTTCTGACATCCGATCAGCTTGTCGATAGGCTGGACCAGCGCGGGTTTCGAGTGGCCGCAACCAGCAGTGCTCAGTTTCAGGAGATTCTGAATTTGCGCTGCAATCTCGAGGAACTCGCGCTGCGCGACAGCCTGGCCAATACCGACACGGCGTGGGAAGACGCATTGGTGCTGGCGCATCATCACATGAACAAGGCGGACCGGAACGATGTCGATACCTACGAGGTGCGACACAAGCGATTTCACATGGCACTGCTTGCGGCTTGCAGATCCCCGATCCTGCTACGTTTTTGCAGCCAGCTATACGATCTGAATGTGCGCTACAGGTACTTGGCTGGCCAGGCGAAATCCTACTCGCGGCGCAATGTCGAGGCAGAGCATCGCGCCATCCTTGACGCGGCGATCAGCCGGGACACAGACACGGCCTGCGCAAGCCTGATGGATCACTATCGCAAGACCGGCGCGTTCCTGGCAGAGCAGGTCAACTGAAGAAGCCCGCTCAATTCTGTCAGGCTTCGCGGACCAGCTTGAGATCGAAGTCCGCGACGAGATAGGGCCCGGTCACCTTACCCGACAGGTCGAAGCCTTCAGGAAACGTGCCCGCTGGGTGTTCGACGTATTTCATGACCAGATCTTCGCGCACGCCGAAGACGGTGTCTTCGTCAAGATAGGGATCGTCTTCGGGAAAAATCTCCGTGACCAGCTGGCGGTAGCCCGGGGCGGTGACGATGTAGTGCAGATGCGACGGCCGCCAGGGATGCCGGCCGACTGCATTGAGGATGTCGCCCACTGGGCCATCGCTGGGCACGGTGTAGCAGACCGGTTTGACGGTGGTGAAGCCATAGCATCCGTCGGCCCCGGTGGTCTGGATGCCGTGAAAGCTGTAAGTGTCCTGTTCAGGATCCTGGCTGGAATAGAGCCCGTTCGGCGCGGTCTGCCAGATGTCCAGCTTGGCGCCTTCGATCGGGTTGCCGTCCTGGTCGGTTATGCGACCGCGGGCCAGCAGAATCGGTCCCTCGTAGTGGCGTTTCATGTCGTGGCCGAAGGGGATGTCCGGCGCGCCGGAGATATGAAATGGCCCTAGCACGCTGGAGGATGTCCCCTCTGGCACCGAATTGATCATGTCCACGAGCGACGAGAGGCCGAGCACGTCCGACAGCAGCACGAATTCGTGGCGTTCCGCGTCGGTGAATTCGGTCATGCGTTCCATGAATTCGATGCCGGTCTGCCACTCGGCATGCGTGAGGCGCACCTCCTTGGCAAACGCGTGCATGTGCTTGGCGAGGCTCGCCATGATCTCGCGCATGCGCGGATCGGTGTCCTTGCCGCAATAGCTTAGGAACACGTCGGTGATGTTGTCCTGCGTGAGCTTGCGCATGGGTCGGGCCCTTTAGTTCAGAATTGCGAGGCTGAGTGCCGGAAAGCGTATCAGTACGATCAGTACGATCAACATGACGAAGGCAAATGGAATCGCACCGAGGAACACGTCCTTCAGCTTGATGCGATCGTCGTCCAGGGTCGCCTTGATGACGAAGCAGGAAATGCCCAGCGGTGGGGTCAGAAGCCCGATCTCGGCACCGACGACGGTGATGATGCCGAACCAGACCAGCGACAGGCCCATTGGCTCGACCAGCGGCAGGAAGAGCGGAACCATGACCAGGATGATGGAGGCTGTGTCCAGAAGCGTGCCGAGAAAGATCATCAGCGCCACGTAGATGACCATGATCCAGACAAATCCGAGCTGGGTTTCGGTCAGGATGTCTCCCAGCTCGTTTGGCAGGCCGGCAAGCCCCAGCATCCGGGAATAGATGGAGGCGGCAGTAATCAGGAACAGGATCGCGGCGGTGATGTGGCCGGTCTCCAGCAACGCCTCCCAGAATCCGCGCAGCGTCATGCGGCGGCGGACGACGGCGATGACCAGGCCTAGCAATGCACCCGCGGCGCCCGCCTCGACCGGGGTCAGCCAGCCGGTATAGATGCCGCCCAGCACCACCAGGATCAGCCCCAGAATTGGCAGCGTCTTTTCCGCGATCTCGCCCCAGCCCAACGGTTCCAGGTCTTCGCCGGACCGGCCGCCGACGAAGTCGGGCGTCAGCCTGCCCATGGCGAAGATGGCGCCGACATAGGCGATGGCCAGAAGGATGCCGGGCACGACGCCAGCCAGGAACATGTCGCCGACAGACTGCTCGGCCACGAAAGAATAGATGATCAGCATCGCTGAAGGCGGGATGATCATGCCAAGCACCGACGATCCCGCCACCACGCCGACGGCAAAGCGCGGGTTGTAGTCGTAGTGCAGCATCTGAGGCACCGAGACCTTTGCAAAGACCGAGGCGCTGGCGATCGACGATCCCGTGACAGCAGCAAAAACAGCGTTCGCGCCCACGGTGGCCATGCCGATCCCGCCTTTCACCCTTCGGAAACCGTAGTTCATCACCTTGTAGATGTCCGCGCCCAGCCCCGCCTTGCTGACGACGAGGCCCATGAAGGTGAACAGCGGCACCGTGGCAAAGGTGTATTCCATCACGCTGTCGCCCACGGCGATCTTCAACAGGTTCATCGCCAGCGTGAAGTTGTCCCGCATCAGCCAGATCGAGACGAAGCTGACGACGCCTAGGGCAATGGGGATGTAGAGCCCGAGATAGACCAGGATGATGATGGCGAGGACCGAGTAGAGGCCGATTTCGACGGGGCTCATACCGCGTCTTCCTGGCTTGGCGTATGCGTGGCCTCGTCACGGGAAGCGGCCACGACCTTCAACGCGAAGATCAGCGCTGCCAGCACAGCACTGGCGAAGATCGTCAACTTGACCGGCCACCACGGTGCAGTGAACACGCCGGGAATGCCGAAAAAGTCGCCCGTCTCCCACATCTTGAGGAATTCCGGGAAAATGGTGATTGCGATCAGCGTCATGAAGATCGCCGAGATCAGGTTGATCGCCCGACGCAGCCAGCGCGCGAGCCCGGGGCGCCGCCCGCCGACGACCACGAGGAACCCATCGGATCGCGTCAGCCGGTTGACGCGCACGACGTCCGGCAGCTGCAGGAAGACAATCAGGACCATGGAAAACTGCACGACCTCGACCGCGCCGTTGAAGGGCGCATTGAGCAGGTTGCGCGCACCCATGTCGTAGTTGACCACCAGCACAAGGGCGAGAACCACGAGCGTGCCGACGGCATTCGCGCTGATCGCGATGCCGTCGGCCAGTTTGTTCAATGCGGCCAACGCCTGCTTCATCGCGCGGCCCGCCCCTTGGTCAGTTCATCACGGGGGCGGACCAGTCGCGCACGCCCTCGTATCCCGCGTCTTTCAGTTTTGCGAGGTACGCGACCAGCATTTCGGTGCCGGGCTCGCCCTTGTCATCCAGGCCCTTGGCCCATTCGGCGGCGATGTCAGGGATCGCGTTGGCCCAGGCCTCGCGCTCTCCAGCATCCATCTCGACGATGGTGCCACCGGCGGCGACATAGGCGTCGTGGCTTGCGGCGGCACGGTCCATGGCGATTCCGGCCACATGGTCTCGGTAGAGCACGGCCACCTCTTTCAGCACATCCTGAACCTCGCCCGGCAGGCCATCCCAATAGTCCTTGTTTACCGTGATGGTCTTGGAGTTCACCGCGCCGATGTCTGCACGGAGCATGTATGGCGCGACATCGACGATCTTGAAGGTCTTGGCGGCCTCGGGCCAAAGCATCGCGTGATCGACCAGACCGGTCTGCAGCATGTTGTAGAAATCGGTCAGGCCGCCACGCACTCCGGCCGCGCCCTCGATGCCTTCGAGATAGCGCAGATTCATCCCCGCGCCAGCGACCTTGCCGCCCTCAACATCGGCCAGGCTGTTGATCGGGTTCTTCGAGAATAGCTGGTAGGTGTCCAGCACCACGCCGGTCGCCAGATAGACTTGATTCTGTGCCGCGAACTCGTTCTGCATCGTCGGGAATTCCTTGGCGATTTCATCCACCGCCTTGGCGACCGCGCGCGCATCTGCCGCCACGAACGGGGTCACGGCAGAGATTGCCTGGCTTGGCAGTTTCGAATTGTGGAAGATGGTCGTGACGATTCCTATATCGCCAAGACCGAGCTGGATGCCTTCGAGCACG
>JAJEGW010000198.1 GCA_022819605.1 Silicimonas sp.
TCGCCCTCGGCAGGCGTCAGGTCGAAGTCGAAATCCGCGTCGAGGACGGTCATGCGCCAGACGTTAGCGCATGCGCGAAATTGTTACCAGCGAAAAATGCGCCCGACGGCTGCCATCACTCTAGGACCGAACGCTTACCCCCTGGTCGAGTTGGCGATCGCTGCAGCCGCGTTGCCCGATGCCTATCGTGCCATAGCGGTCGAGCCACCAATGTTTCGCCAGATTGTCGGCGCACTGAGCGACGGCGTAATTTGTGGTGCAGGTATCCATGACCGCGCAGGCGCGTTTCCGTTGTCGCATCTTGACGCTGACATCGACGGCCCCGCGAGAGAGGTTTGGGATCAGTGGGTCAAGCACGCGGAGAATTCGGCGGTCGCGTCGGGGCTTCCCCGGGGCCTGGCCGCTGGGCTCATGGGCGCGCTCGGGGAACTGCAAGACAATGTCTTTGAACACAGCGGGCGGCCGGAGAGCGGCCTCATTGCCTATGCTGCAAGCGACGGCGCATTTGAGTTTGTTGTTGCCGATGCGGGCTGTGGCGTGTTGGCCAGTATCCGCGAGAATCCCGAATTCGCCGGCCTCGCTGATTCCGGGGATGCGCTGCGTGCCGCAGCGTCCGACGGCGCGTCGCGGTACGCGCGGAGCACTGGCCACGGCTACGGGATCGGTCAGTTGTTTCGCGCACTTGCTCATGACGCCGCCGAGCTAAGGTTTCGCAGCGGTGACTACGCCCTGCGGCTCTGGGGCGACGCCCCGAGCCTCACTGGACGGGTGGACTTGGCGCAGAAGGCTTGGCTGGACGGGTTCACCATCTCGGTGCACTGCGCGCCGCAGGCGCTTGGTCGGCGGCCTCGGCCGTAAGTCGGGCTTTGTCGCAGTCTGGTAGGAAGCGCGCACCAGTGCAATATTGTGGCTCAGAATGTCGTCGATCGGTGCGCCTTTTGGCGTTGGATGTTTTGTCCACTTGATACGGCCGGACGCGGTCAGGTTGGCGCGCCGCCGCCGGATGGTTCGCGAAAAGGCCTCGGTCTCGATCAATGTGATCTGGGCGAAGTGGCCTCGCAGCTTGGCAATCTTGCGGCCTCCACCCCTTATGACAAGCGCAAGCGGGCGTCCAACACGATCGGCAAGTGCGCAGAGCTCGCCAATGTGCCAGTCGATCCGTCCTCCGCGGCCGCAACCGGAGGCAAATTCGAAGGCGAGGATCTCGATCTCGGGGCGGTCAGAAATGAGCTTGGCCCATCGGATATAGTCATGCTGGGTGCGGCCGTTGACGTGCAAGGCTGCAGGCAAACGCGCTGCAGCCATCTCGGTCCAGGCCAGCAGTATACGCTTCATCGAATGAAGGTTGTCGGTGCGTGGCACGTCGGTGAATACGCTGTAATTCGGCGTCGTAATCAGCTTGATTCCAAGCGCTTTCAACGCGGTAAGGATTGCGGCGCGATCCTTCAACTCCCACCAGCGTTCGATTGGGCCGTCCTTGTCGACCCCGGTGACGACGATCTCCGCCTCTTCTGGGATGAGGAACCGCGCGGCAAGCTCGGCACGCGACGTGACATGCGGTTTGCCGGTCGCGAGATTGACCAATTCGTAGAGTGAAATTGCGACCACCGGCTCATCAAGCGTGCTAGCACGACCGTAGCGATGATCGATGAAGGGCACGATGGTAGGCAGGTCCGGAACGCCGTTCGCCGCAACGCGCAGCGCGTCTTCGAATCCGAGCCCACCAACCTCGCGCATCCGGGCGACGAAGTGGCTCGGCTTGAACCGGCAAACCATGTCGCACTTACTCTTATCCCTGCAGGTGCAGAGATCTCCGCAGTCGAAGATGCCGGCGTCTGTGTGGACGCCGCCACAGCGATCACGTTCGAGGCAGGTGGGACAGCCCAATGAAGGCGCATGGCTCGTCGCGTCATCCCATAGCGCGTTCGGCTGGGGAAATTGGCGCGAAGGTTCGTGGGGCGGCCGGACATTCATTTGACGCTGATCTCCGCAGTATCGCCGAACAGGCCAACGCGTTGGATTACGCCCTCGGCGTAACCACCGTCGTCGCGGACAGCGGTGATCAATTCCAGAGAAGGATTGGCAACGCGGCCGATCGCACTTAGCCCATCGCTGACGGTGAGTCCGTCACTGCAACTCTGAACGATTAGTGTGTCGCCGGCATTGACGTCACAGCCCACAGTCAACTCGGCGGTCACGGTCCGTGCGGTCTCGGATACACGTAGGTTAAACAGGCTCGGCGCTTTGAGGCGGTCGAGGCCACGGTCCCAGCGCTTGCGCCAAGGTTTGCCGGTCTGCGAACGGATGTAATCAAGGCCCATCAGGCAATCTCCAAAAGCGAACTGAACAACTTGGACTTGCCTTGCTTGCGTTCGACCAGCAGGCCTTTGGTCGCCAGAGCCGACAATCGATTATTCCACGCGGTCGACCCAATTCCCTGATTGGCGAAGCGGGCGGCAAGCTCAGGAGCGGTGATCGCACCGAGTTCGACTACCGCGTCGAAAGTCGATCGTTGAGCAGGATCGAGATCGCCGATCAGTCGAGCTCCGATAACGTGGTCTGTTGCATCGAGGTTGCAGCTCCAAATGACGTCGCCGCGTTCTCTGACGAAGAAGTCCAACTCTTCTGCGACGGCGGGATCAATGTTTGCGACGACGGGATAGACGTTGCGCAACGACTGCCGGGCAAAATCGCGGAAGCCGATCACCGCCTCGCGCAAGAATGACGTGGTGGCCACCTCGATGCCATCGAAGTCAAGGAAAGCGGGCGCTGGCACCCCCGTCGTAGGTGTCGCCGCGATCAGCGCACTCAGCAATTTGCGTCCCGGAATGGCACCCGAAAGAACGGTTTGGCCTCCACTATGCTCGATCATTCTATGCCGCAATTCACTATCCTCACGCGTCGCACGTGAATATAGTGAGAAAAACGAGCGCCGTCAAGAGTGCCCGCGAATGCGCCGCCGTTTTCGGCCCTAACCGGCCCCATCGGATAGTTTGTACGTAGAACCACGCTAAGGAGGAACGGACCGGCAACGTCCGCTAGGGTCTGGTTTCCTGGATCGCCCTGTACGCAGTTGATCTTCCTATTCCGAGGAAACTTGCAGCCTTGGTGACGGACGTTCCGTTGTCGACGAGTTCCCGTAGGGCCGAGACCGTGTCTGCATGAAGCGGCGGCCGGCCCGGCGTACGGCCGCGCTTTCTTGCGGCGAGCAGGCCATCCTTTGTGCGCTCGGATATCAGCCGTCTCTCGAAATGCGCGATCGCGGCGAACACATGGAACACCAGTTCGCCGACCGCCGAAGTGGTGTCGATGTCCTCCTCGAGGCTGATCAAGTCGATTTCCTGCGCCTTCAGCGTCTCCACGGTTTCGAGGAGCTCCCTGAGCGAGCGCCCGAGGCGGTCGAGCCGCGTCACGGCCAGGGCGTCGCCTGGCCGGGCATGGTCGAGCAGGGTGGCCAGTCCCTACCGATCGAAGGTTCGCCCGGAAACGACGTCCTCGAACACGCGGACGGCGCCCTTCCGGGCCAGGCGGTCCCGCTGCCCCGACAGGTCCTGGTCCGGGGTCGAGACTCGCGCATATCCGAGGATGTCTCCCGTTCGGGGCATGCCGTCTCCAAAACGAACGGTTTAGGGCCGGTTTCCTGATTGTCGTCCGTGACGCCGAAACAGCGGTCAATTGTGTCCATTTATTGGTCCCTATAGTGCATGCCGTCCCGCAACTTTCAACATCGTTTCAGGGACAGCAAACATGTCACGACGCTCGCTCCTCTCGAAGGCCTCACGCGAAGGCCTGCTCCGGATTCCCACCGAACCCGACGAACTGGTTCGGCACTATCTTCTCACGCCTGCGGACCACGAGCTTGTCCGCACGCGCCGCCGCCCGGAAAACCGGCTCGGCATCGCCGTTCACGTCTCCCTGCTCAGGCATCCCGGCCAGGGCTGGAAGGAGGACAGCCCATTGCCAACCGAGCTGGTGGCCTGGCTGGGCGAGCAGCTCCACGTCGAGCCCGACGCGCTTCGAGACTATGCCCGACGCTCGAACACGCGCCATGAGCACCATGCCCTTGCGCAGGACCATCTCGGCCTGTCTTCATTCACGGCCAGTCACATGGACCTAGCCACCGGCATCGCTGCCGAGGCGGCGTTCTCCACCGATCATGGCGCAAGGATCATCGAGGTGCTGATCGCGGAGCTGCGGGAACGCCACCTGGTTCTCCCGAGCATCGACACGCTGGAACGTCTCGCCCTGAAAGGGCGCGCCCGGGCACGACGACAGGCGGCGGCAGCGCTCCATGACGCGCTGACCCCAGGGCAGCGCGACCGGCTTCAGGCGTTGCTCGCGAATGACGTGATGCTCGGACAGTCACGCCTGACCTGGCTGCGCGGCCATCCCGCCTCGACCAGTCCCGCCAGCCTGCACGCCCTTCTCGATCGGTTGAGGTACATGCGAGCGCTCGATCTTCCCGAGGACCTTGGGGAGTGCATTCATCCTGTTCGCCTGACGAAATTCGCCCGGGAAGGCGCGGTCGCGCCCGTCAGTTCGCTGAACGGGTTCGGAACCCGTCGGCGCATCGCGACCCTGGCGGCACAGATGACGGAGCTGTCCGTCACGATCACTGACGCCGCCATTGCGATGTTCGAGCGCCTGACCGGCCAGATCTTCTCGCGCTCCCGCAACCGGCAGGATCAGGACTGGAGCACCGGCAAGGCGCGTGCCGGCAAGCTGATCCAGCTCTTCGGCGAGACGATCGACACGATGCACAGGGCCATCGAACTGGGGCATGATCCGTTCGCCGCGCTGGACGCGGAAATCGGCTGGCACAGGCTTCTGGAACGAAGGGTCGAGATTGCCGAGTTCGGCGAGCTGGCGACAAGCGATCCGCTGTCGCTCGCATCGGAACGCTACGCCTACACGCGCAAGTTCGCACCGGCCTTTCTCGAGGCGTTCGAGTTCAATGCACTTGAGGCGGGAGAGGAACTGCAAGCCGCGATTGCCCTTCTCGGGGTCCATTCCGGTAGAGGGCGGAATGACACTCTAAGCGTGGGTCCAGCACTCTGGGCCAACTATATTCACCTGTCAGGAGGACGTGTTCCTATCCGAGTGGCGAGATGTGCCTGAGAAGGGATTCAAGGATCTCAAGGCCGGCACGCTTGCGTTCCCGGATCGCGCGTCGAGCTGGTCGGCGTTCCAGTAGATGATGGTCGCTGTCAGAATGCTGCGTCTTGGCATGCGAGATTGTCCTTCTTGAAGTGTAGTCTGTTCGGTACAGATTTCAGGTCTTGTAAATCAATGACTTGCAGGACCGAAATCCGGGAGGGTTCAATTGGGACGGCGCGCGGCCATCTATGCCAGGGTTTCCACCGCGGCCCAGTCCTGCGAGCGCCAGGTCTCGGAATTGACGTCTTTCGCCGAACGATGCGGCTATGACGTGGCTGGAACATTCAAGGAAACCGCGTCAGGCGCATCCGCCAATCGGGCCGCACGCAAGAAGGTGATGGATCTCGCACAGGCGCGGCAAATCGGTGCCGTCCCTGTCTCCGAGCTTTCCCGGTGGGGGCGGTCGACACAGGATCTGCTCGCCACGCTGCATCGGCTGGCGGGATGGAAGGTCTCGGTCGTCGCAATGAATGGCATGACCCTCGAACTCGATACGCCACACGGCAGGATGATGGCCACGATGCTGGCGGCGGGGATCGCCCAGTTCGAACGCGACCTGATCAGCGAGCGCGTGAAGTCAGGGCTGGCCGCTGCGAAGGCGCGGGGCAAGAAACTCGGCCGCCAGCCAGGACAGCGGCCAAAATCAGACAGGCTCGCACCGAAGGTCCTCAAGGCCGTCGGCGAGGGACGAAGCTACCGCTGGATCGCCCGGGACTTCGGAATCAGCAAAAACAACGTGGTCGACATCGTGAAACGGCACAGGCGAGCCGGATAAACGTGCATTCTCGCGGCGCTCAGCATCAAGTGTGCGGGCAATCGCTCGTGAACGCGACGTGAGGCGAAGGCAAAACGCTTAGAGTGTCATTTCGCCCCGTGCTGGAATCGACCCGCTCTTAGGCCTTAAGGGCGAACAATTCTTAGGCTAAGGCGGTGAGCAAAATCATGTTCAGATGCATGTTTCGGCTTTCAGCTTCTAAAGCCCCAGTCATGCCTCATCATCTTTCTGCACCATCAATAGTTGCGCATCAAAAACGCGAGCCGCAATATCTGCGGCTTCCCGGAGTGTTGCTTCATGCTCCTTTAAGGGTTTGGGATCGCGCCTTTCTGGTCGCTCGCTTGACACATCAGACAATTGGGATGTTTCTGTATCCCTCTCTTCGAAGCCGTCAATCTTCACAACGCCAAGCGGCCTGACGAGCATGTCAGGGCTCTCGGCTAGACGCTCCTGCGCCTCGCGGATCCGGCGTTCGTGTGCTCTTTGCCGTCCGCGATCTTCCGCGCTGCGCATCTCGTCGATCAGCGTGGAAATCCGTGTCTCAAGCGGCTGGCTTTGGTGATCCAGAGTAGCCCGTATCTTGTCATGGAGTCCGGTGCCTGTGACGGCCTCAAGGATCTTGGGAGTTGAACAAACCCATGTTCTTGAATGATCGAACGCGATAGTATGGGCACTGCTATCCAGCGGGCCAATCTGCTGTGGGGACACAAAAATCGATCTTGCGGAAACCTCTGAAGAACGCCACGCCGAGTTGATCTCATCCTTCGTGTGAAACTTTGGCGCCGCGTAGAATACGAGGCGTGTTCCATCATCGAGCTCCAGAAGCATCTCATGTTGATCAGAAAGATCGGATTCCGTGATCGGGAAGCGATAGTAAGGAACCCGCAGACTCCCTCCGACTGCCGTAACAGACTTGTATTCACGCGCGGAGCGGCGGGTCATGCAATGAGACCGTTTGAATTGTAGAAATAGCGGTATGCCCGGCAGGTCCAATTTCACGTCATACCCGCCGCCAGCTTTGCCCTCCTCGATAAGGCTCGGGAAGATCGGTGCGGTTGCAAGAGAGGTCCATCCTACCAACTCATTGGTCAGCGCAAAGCCGTAAGAAAACTCCGAAATCTGTGGTTTCATGGGCTTAGAGACAATCAAAAGGACAGGGTCTACTTGCGTGAGAAGATCGGACAGAAGTGTCGGTCCTGCAAGACAGAGTTGCGGGAACCGAACTGGTGAACACTGTTTGAAACGGCCACTATTCGGAGAGCACCAAAAACCTGGGGGTCAATGTGCGTAGTGGAGAAGGAAGTCTCGTGATCCACCAACTGAATCAATGGTGCTCCGACGTGACTTGAGGCGGTTCTTGCTCGGCGGTGTCGTCGATTGACCCCCAGGTTTTTGGTGCTTCCCCAGTATGCCCGGGCGATGCATCCAGCAGGTGACCTGACCGGACGACTCGGCTGGGGCTAACGGGGGTCGCTTACACACGATCATGGGAAACACTCATCCATCCGCTTGAGAAGTTCCTTGCACAGCTCCATCGTGTCCTTGGTGTCCATGGTCTTATTGTAATGGCGCAGGACGTCCTTGATGAATCCAGCGTCATCTCGCGTCAAAGCGATGACAATGATGTTGTCGCCTACCTTCGAACCCACGCTCAATTCGCTCACTGAGATTTTGCCAGTGGTCGCTTTGTCATTCACGTCGTTTCCTCCTCTTGTTAAGCCGACTGCGCTAGATGATCGGCTCGATGGCAGCGCTCTGAGCTGATCTCGTAGCCAAACTCAAGCTCGGTTACCTCCTCCCCAGCCCTTGCGCTCCCCTGCCCGCCTCGCCGCGCGTGCCGACTTGATCGTCACTGACAAGAGAGGTTTCCGACTCACCCTGAGGCGCAATCCCCAGTCGTTCCGCCCGATCAAGGAGCGCCTTGACGGAGGACGGATACCACGTCGCACGTCCACGGGGCGTCGGCTCGCGCATTTCCTCGAGCATGCTGCACATCTCCTGCAGGGTGACGCCCGGACGTGCCGCACGCATCGCGGCAACCAGAACAGGCAGGCGGTCATCCTTTCGTCGTCCCGACGCCCGATCCATGACGGTCTCCGGCAGAAATCCCTCGGAGACGTAGGCCTTGGCGGCTCGCATCAGGCGCTGCAGCGTCCAGCGTCGGGACTCCGGAAGACGAGAATTGACGACCGACAGGACATCCTGCCAGGGCATGTCGGGGCGCAGCTTGCGGACATCCGGTACCCATTCGCCCGCGTTGCGCGACAGGCGTTCAAGATAGGCGTCGCGGCGCGCCAGGCGAAGTTGAAGGAGCATTGCCCGGTCGCCCGACACCAGTCCCGGATTGCCGCCCGTGCGGCCTTCGGCACGGGCAGCGGCAAGCCCGTCCATCGTTCGTTCACGAATGAGGGCGCGCTCAAACTCCGCCATGGCGCCCAGAATCTGCAACGTGAAGCGGCCTTGGGGCGATGCGGTGTCGACCGGGTCTCCCAGCGACCGGAAATGGACGCCGCGCTCATGGAGCCCATTGATTGTCTCGAGAAGATGCAGCAGGGACCGGCCCAGACGATCGAGACGCACGACGACGAGCGTGTCTCCGGCGTTCATGCGGTCGAGAAGCGCGGTCAGGACCGGCCGGGCCGGGTCGCCGCCCGAGGCGGTTTCCTCGGCCACCGTCGCGCAGCCAGCTGCCCTGAGCGCGCGAAGCTGCGATTCCAGCGTCTGCTCGCCCGTGGAGACGCGCGCATATCCGTGCAGGGTGCCTTTCTTGGCCATCAAGCCGTGCCCGCACTGGATGAGAGAGGGCCGGCCGTACCAGTCTCAATGCGAGAATGTCCCTGACGGATTGCATGTCGACAGCATTGCGGCATTGACGCCTTGCACCGCTTCATGTCTACCTCGATTTCAATCATGGTCTCTCCTCGCGACTTCACGTCGTTTGCGCCGGTCATGCCGGGCTGCAATGGGGAGGTCCAGGAAACTCGACCTTCCTTGAGCAGCATCAAGAGCGCCCTGCCCTGCCCCGTCGATTGAATTGCAGGCCCGTCCACCCCCTGTAACGCCGGAATTTCAATTTGACAAGTTTCATTCAAATGCCCGTTTGCAAATGCATGCAATCGCCTGGAGATGACGGTTCGCGAGGCGGCGACTACTCGGGAAACCCTTGTTTCCAAGGACGAACGCTCGCAGTGGGCGCAATCCGCGACATTGGACCTGCAATGCGAATCGGCACTGAAGGCCCTCGGGCAGAAAAGCAGCCTAGATCCTTCCCGGCGAGACGGGGCCGCACCGAGAGCAAAGACGGACGGCCTAAGCGAGGCTTGGAAGCCAAAGGACGATCCATGGAAATGCAACAAGCAGCGCGATCGTGACGGCGTCCGTGGCGAAGAAGGGGATGACGCCCCTGAACACGTCCTGCACCGTGAGGTCGTCCCTGACGCCTGCCACGACAAAGCAGTTCAGGCCGATCGGAGGCGTGATCAGGCAGAATTCCGCCATTTTCACAACCAGGATGCCGAACCAGATCGCGCACATCGGCCCCGACATCCCGAAGGAGCTTTCGGCCGCAGTGACGCTTTCTCCACCGTTCAGCGCCATTACTGCGGGGTAGACCACAGGCAGCGTCAGCAAAAGCATGCCGATCGCATCCATGAACATGCCCAGGACGGCGTAGGCGAGCAGGATGCAGACGAGAATCAGCCAGGGCGAATATGTGAGCGATGTGATCCAATCCGAGAACGCGCCTGGCAGGTCGGCAAAGCCGAGAAAGCGCACGTAGATCAGCACACCCCAGATGATCGTGAAAATCATCACCGAAAGCTTCGCCGTTTCCCGAAGGGCGTCACGAAATTCCGGCCAGCGCATGCCCCGGTAGACCGCCATGAGAAACACCACAAAGGCGCCGATCGCTCCTCCTTCCGTGGGCGTCCCCCATGCATCCCCGCCAAACGGATTGTAGACGAAGCAGATGATGGTCACGACGACAAAGACGATTGGCAGCGCTGGCGGAAGGGAAACGAGGCGTTCGCGCCAGGAGAAGCCAGTGACGCGCGGTCCGAAATTCGGGATCACCAGCGCCATTCCGACGATAAGCACCCCGTAGATCAGGGCGGAAAACGCGCCGGGCACGAATCCGGCGAGCAAAAGCCTGCCGACGTCCTGCTCCACGATGATGGCATAGATCACGAGGATGGCCGAGGGCGGGATCAGCGATGCCAGCGTACCGCCGGCAGCAACCACGCCGGCGGCGAACTGCTTCTTGTATCCGATCTTCAGCATCTCGGGAATCGCGATTCGGGCAAAGACGGCAGCGGTTGCGACCGAGGCACCCGAGACCGCCGCGAAGCCTGCTGTCGCGAAAATCGTCGCGACGGCCAGCCCGCCGGGCACCCACGCAACCCAGCGCTTGGCCGCCTCGAACAGCGCGCGCGTCAAGCCTGCATAATAGGCTAGGTAGCCGATCAGTATGAACGTCGGGATAAGGGACAGCGCCTGTGAAGACACTTTCGAGTGGGGCACCTGGCCCGCCGTCTTAACAGCGACCGACAGGGCCCAGCCGAAGTCATCTGCCCCGTAGTCCTTCTTCGCCCAGAAGATCCAGATCAACCCCACCATCCCGGCCAACCCTGCGGCGAACGCCACGCGCATCCCCAGGAACACGAGAATCAGCATGCCGCCGGTCACCCAGATCCCGATCTCGATCGGTTCCATCAGAGGTCTTCCCTGAGTTGGCCGGCCTCCATGGCGGCTTGCTGCGCAGCGTCAGGAATGAGAGGCACTGCGATGGCGGTACCCGTGACGGCGGCACGCAGGTAGGCCCAAAGCTGCAGGCACAGACGCGCGCACAACACGCCAAACGCGATCGGAGCCAGCAGCTTGGCAGGCCAGATCGGCAGGCCGACATCCATAGAGCTGTCGCGGCTCCACATCGGCGCGGCAAAGTCGAAACTTCGCGCAAAGTGTGCCCAGCTTCCCCAGACCATCAGCACCATGAACGCAAGAAGCGCCAGAACGAACACGAATTCGACGGCGTAGAGCGCCCGTCCGCGGAGCATTCCCACCAGGAGATCCATCCGGACATGGGCACCCTCGCGCTGAACGTAGGAGACGCCCATAAAGGCTATCAGCGGCATCGCCTGCTCGATCCAGTCGACATAGCCCGGCAACGGCTGGTTGAAGCCGTTCCGCCCGCTGACCGAAACAACGGCAAGCAGCATCAGAGCGAAGACCGCGATTCCGCTGACAAGCGAAAGCGCGATTTCCAGCTTCAGGAACCGCCGGTCAATCCGGCTGAGGATGCTGTCGTCGGACGCGACCTGCGAACCGAATGTCATGAATCTTCCCTACAACGCCACGAACAACGCCCCGCGCCGTGATGGCGCGGGGATCTGACGGTCAAGGGTCTCAATTCGACTGAGCGATCATGCCCGTAACCAGGTCATACAGCTCCTGTGCCGGAAGACCTCGCGCCGCGTTTCTCTCGATCCAATCGGCCGCGGCCGGCGCAGCGGCTGCGGCCCTGAATGCAGCAATCTCCTCGTCGGAGAAGGTGATCCGCGAGATGCCGTGCTTGTCCAGAGCAGGACCCCAGGCAGTCATTGTGTTGTTGTTGTAGTTGGCAACGTAGTGATCGAGCGCTTCATCGACCGAGCCGAGAAGCGCCTCGCGCTGCTCCTCCGAGAGCGCGTTGAGCGCGTCGGTATTCACCACAACGGGGCAGTTCACTGTACCTGGGTTGAGATTCGTGGTCCACCATGTGGCATTCTCGATCGTGCCAAATGACATGTGGGCGTGGGGCGCAAAGCTCACCGCCTTGACGACACCGGAATCCAGGGCTTGGCGCACTTCGGTCGCCGACATCGATGTCGGCACTGCGCCGATCGTCTCCAGCGCCTTGCCGATGCCGCCCGTGGCGCGCACTGCCAGACCCTCGAAATCCGCAAGCGATGCCGGCGCTTCGCCGGTGCCGATTATGTTGTATTGGGGAAGCGGCGAAGGCATCAACAGGGTAGCGTTCCAGCGTCCCAGGTCGGCGACGGCTGCCGGGTGCCGGTAGACGGCCAACGAAAGCTCGATCTCCTGTTCCAGCGAGGAAACGCCGAGAAACGGCAGTTCGAGCACGGTGATGGTCGGATTCTTGTCGGCATGGTAGCCGGCACAGAACTGCGCCATCTCGAACGCGCCGATCGAGATGCCGTCAAGGTTTTCTCGGTTCTTCGACAGTCCTCCGTAAGAAAGGTTCAGCGTGAATTCGCCATCCGTCTTTTCGGCGACAAGTTCAGCCAGCTTTTCGACATGCTCCGTGAAGGCGCGGCGCGCACCCCAAAGCGAGACGTTCCATTCCACGGCCAGTGCTTCGCCGGCAAATGCAACCGTCAATGCGGCGACGCTCACGCGACCAATCAGTTTGTTCATCATTGGACCTCCTCCTGTCCTGAATCGTTCCTGCACGGCTTGAACCTGCACGATTTTCCCGACCAGGCCAATGAAGGAATCGGCGTGCAACAGGGCGAATGTCTTGGGGAATTCCGCAACCCCATAGGAATGTCTCCCTGCCAACCAAACTTGACGATTCTCTCGTTCAACGAGTGCCGCCCGAACAATGCTCTTCATCCCCCCAAGAGTCCGTCAGGTTTCCATTCGAATGTGGCACGCAAGCCGGCTGAAGCAATTGCAGGTCCCTTCAAACGCGATTGCCTTGGGTGCACCCGCCCGGCGTTGATCGCCGCTCCGCCATGCACTACATGAACCAACGCCAAGCATGGCCAGGATCCGGCCAATGAACGACAACAGCCCGCAGCCTGTGCGCCTCGCCGATTACCGGCCGCCACCCTGGCTGGTGGACTCCGTTCATCTGACATTCCTGCTTGATCCGGAAGCAACCAGGGTCACTTCGCGCATCGCGTTTGCACCGAACCCGGAGGCAAGCGACCGAAACTTTCGCCTCGACGGCGAGGGCCTGCGTCTCATCCGTGCAGCGATCGACGGTCTGCCGGTCCACCCGCGCCTCGATGAACGTGGCCTGACGGCGGCTGTGCCGGAACGACCCTTCACGTGGGAATGCGAGGTCGAGATTAACCCAGGTGCCAATACCGAACTTGAAGGCCTGTACCACTCGGACGGGCTCTTTTGCACACAGTGCGAAGCCGAAGGATTCCGCAAGATCACCTACTACCCGGATCGTCCCGACGTCATGGCGCCCTTCGACGTTCGCATTGAGAGTGACCTTTCCGTACTGCTCTCGAACGGCAACCCTGTGGCGGAAGACAGCGGTTGGGCAGAGTGGCGTGACCCGTGGCCCAAGCCTTCATATCTCTTTGCATTGGTTGCAGGAGAACTTGTCGCGCAGCGAGGCCACCACAGGACCCCGGATGGCCGCAGCATCAACCTCAACATCTGGGTCCGACCTGGCGACGAACACCGCTGCACCCATGCATTGGACAGCCTGAAGCTCGCGATGAAATGGGACGAACGCGCCTATGGCCGCATCTATGACCTTGACGTCTTCAACCTGGTCGCTGTCGACAACTTCAATGCCGGTGCGATGGAGAACAAGGGGCTCAACATATTCAATTCGAAATACGTCCTTGCCTCGCCCGAGACCGCAACCGACCGCGACTACGAAGCGATCGAAAGCATCGTTGCACACGAGTACTTCCACAACTGGACCGGCAACCGGATCACTTGCCGCGACTGGTTCCAGCTTTGCCTCAAGGAAGGGCTGACGGTGTTTCGGGACCAGCAGTTCACTGAGGACATGAGAGGCCGGGCCGTCAAGCGAATCGACGACGTAATGGCGTTGCGCTCACGGCAGTTCAGGGAAGACAACGGCCCACTTGCGCATCCCGTTCGACCGGAAAGCTACATCGAGATCAACAATTTCTACACCGCAACCGTCTACGAAAAGGGTGCCGAGCTCATTCGCATGCTGAAGGCGCTCGTGGGCGACGCGGCCTACGAAGAGGCGCTTCAGACGTATTTCGAGCGCCACGACGGCCAGGCCGCAACGGTCGATGACTTCTTCGCCTGCTTCATGGAAGTCGCGGGCAATGAACTGGACGGCTTCGAACGCTGGTGGGACCAGTCTGGCACGCCCCGCATTGCTGTCGCCAGGCATTGGGACGGCGACCGCCTCAAGCTGACGCTCCGCCAACGCACGCCGCCCACCCCCGGCCAGCCGACGAAGCGTCCGTTCCGGATTCCCCTTGCAGTTGGCGTGCTGGGGCGGGACGGCAAGCAAATCGCTGCCACCGAAGTACTGGATCTCAAGTCGGAACTCGGAAGCTGGATCTTCATGCCCGGAACCGGCTGGGAGGAAACTGACGCCCATCTGGATCCTCCGGTGGCAGGTTCGGAAGATGCGCCCGTCCTCTCGATAAACCGCGACTTTTCGGCGCCGGTGATCCTGGAGCGGCAGATGTCCGAAGCCGAGCGTCTGACAGTCCTTGCGCACGACACGGACCTGTTCAACCGCTGGGAAGCAGGAAGGCTGCTGGCCAAGGACGAACTCGCCAAGATGGTGACTATCGGCTCGGAGCCGGGACGCGACTACATCGACGCTCTCGGACAGCTTCTGTCAAACGACTCGCTTGATCCCGCCTTCCGCGCGGCTGCGCTCGACCTTCCATCGGAAGAAGATCTTCTCCGCGCGATCCGCGACGACGGCCAGGTGCCGGATCCAATGTGCATCCATGGCTGCCGCCAGTCGATGCGGACTGTCATTGCCGAACATCTCCACGCCACCTTCGTCCGGCTGTTTCAGGAGATGGAAGTGCCGGGTCCGTATCGCCCCGATCCGAAGGATGCCGGCCGGCGGGCGTTGCGCCTTGCCGCGCTTTCGGCACTGGTGCGCGTGGAAGGACCTGAACTCGCACGAGAGGTCTATGCCGAAGCGAACAACATGACAGAGACGCTCGGAGCGCTGCGAACGCTGGTGCGAGCCGGCGAAGCGGACGAGGAACTTGCCGCCTTCTTCGAGCGCTGGAAGGACGACCAGAATGTCCTGGACAAGTGGTTTTCAATCCAGATTCTTGAGGCCGAGCCTGACGCGGCGCTCGCCGCCGCCAAGGAGCTTTCCGAGCACTCGCAGTTCAACTGGAAGTCGCCCAATCGCTTTCGGGCCGTCATCGGCGTCTTCGCCGCAACATTGTCCGCGTTCCACCACCCGTCGGGTGCGGGCTACGAATTGACCGTCGACTGGCTCGCCAGGCTTGACCCCGTGAATCCCCAGGTTGCTGCGCGCACGGCCACGGCGTTCGAAACCAGGAAGCTCTTCGACGCAGCACGTCAGCGCATGATGGCCCAAGCGCTGAAACGCCTCCTCAAGAACCCCAGCCGGGACCTTGGAGAGATCGTGTCCAAGATTCTCGACGGGTGATCTGCTCTCCGATTTGTCCGTTTCACATCCTTGTCATGTTCAGCCGATTGTGGAGTGCGAGGCAAATATCGTGTATTTGGGCAAGAAAATTCGCCAGTCCCGATGCACTTCGACTGGGAGCGGTGCAATGCCCATGGCAAAATGCGTCAAGATTCCGCTGCGGAAGGCAGGTTGAAGGCTGGTGATGAAGGAACGCCTTGATCCACTCATAGCAGAACGCGCTCCGTGGCTCTTCCGGGATGCACGGTTTTCCACTCTGTCCCGACGCATTCTCATGTCGCTTCTGAGCTACCAAAGGACCGTCACACTCGGTGAACTCTATGACCCCTGGCCGACGAAGCGGATCATGCATCATGTGGCCGGCCTCCTTGCCCGCGACCTCGAAATCGCAGGTCTCGACAACCTTCCGCGGCACGGCCCGGCGCTGATCGTTGCCAACCACCCGACCGGCATCGCGGACGGGATCATGTTGTATCACTCTATCTCCCCGATACGGCCTGACCTCTTCATCTACACGAATTCAGACATCCTGCGCCTGCTGCCGCAGTTTCAGTGCATGATCGCCCCGGTCGAGTGGCGCATCGACAAGAGAACCCGCGCCAAGACCCGAGAAACCCTGGAATACACCCGTACGGCGATCAATGCCGGCCGCATCGGCGTGATCTTCCCGTCGGGGCGTCTCGCAAAGCGCCGCGGGCTGAGGCTCCACGAGCGTGACTGGATGCCTTCGGCGGCCGTGATCGCACGCAAGTTCAACCTGCCCGTGATACCGCTGCACATCCGGGCTCGGAATTCCGCGCTCTTCTACCTTTTCGACTTCATTCACCCGACGCTCCGCGACATCACCCTGTTCTACGAAACCCTCAACAAGGACCGTCAACCCTATCGCTTGAGGATCGGTGAGCCGATCTCTCCCGCCGCCCTGCCTGAAAAGTCGGAAGAGGCAATCGAAGTCATGAAGAAGGCGACGCTGGCGCTTGGCGGGCGCCATGCTCCGACCGTGTCGCTTGTGCAGAGCACCCGGTTTCCGACCTGGGTTCGATGAACCGCCTGTCCGCTCCTGGTTCCGCAGACACGCATCATGCACCGCACGGCACCAAAATGCGTATCGGTTGGAAATGACCCGGTTCTTGCCGGCGGAGACATTCAGCTTTCATTCCAGCTTGAAGGCTAGGTCGACGTTTCCTAGAACGCATTCGGATACATGTCCGAGGACGCATGAAAGATGCTTGACCTGACCTACGACTCTCCGGACCCCAAGGTCATTGCCGGAGATACCGGACCCTGGGAAATCGTGATCGGACTTGAGGTCCATGCACAGGTAGCGTCGACCTCGAAGCTCTTTTCCGGCGCCTCGACCAAATTCGGAGCTGAACCGAACTCAAACGTTTCATTCGTCGACGCCGCAATGCCGGGCATGCTGCCAGTCATAAACGAGTTCTGCGTGGCCCAAGCGGTGCGTACCGGCCTCGGCCTCAACGCCAAGATCAACCTCGTGAGCGCCTTCGACCGCAAGAACTACTTCTATCCTGACCTGCCCCAAGGGTACCAGATCAGCCAGCTCTACCATCCGATCGTCGGGGAGGGAGAAGTGCTTGTCGATCTCGCACCGGGGATTGCCCGAAAGGTACGCATCGAGCGCATTCACCTCGAACAGGATGCCGGGAAGTCCATTCACGACATGGATCCGGAGTCTTCCTTCGTGGATCTCAACCGGACCGGCGTAGCTTTGATGGAAATCGTATCAAGACCGGATGTGCGCGGCCCCGAGGAGGCCGCCGCCTATGTCGGAAAGCTGCGCCAGATCCTGCGCTACCTCGGCACCTGTGACGGCAACATGCAGAACGGCAATCTCCGCGCTGACGTCAACATCAGCGTATGCCGCCCTGGCGACCATGAAACCTACCTGGAGTCCGGGGATCACGATGTCCTTGGCACACGGTGCGAAATCAAGAACATGAATTCGATGCGCTTCATTCAGCAGGCAATCGAGTTCGAGGCCCGTCGCCAGATTCGAATCCTGGAAGGCGGCGGCAGCGTCGAGCAGGAAACGCGACTCTATGATCCCGACAAGGGCGAAACAAGATCCATGCGCTCGAAGGAAGAGGCCCATGACTACCGTTACTTCCCCTGCCCCGATCTCCTGCCACTTGAGATCGAACAGTCTTGGGTCGACAGCATCAGGGAAACGCTGCCCGAACTTCCCGACACAAAGAAGGCTCGTTTCATCGCTGATTACGGCATGACCGAATACGATGCTGGCGTCCTGACGGCGGACGTGGATTCCGCCACTTATTTTGAGGAAGTGGCCAAGGGTCGCGACGGAAAGTCGGCGGCAAACTGGGTGATCAACGAGCTCTTCGGCCGCCTCAAGAAGCACGATCTCGAAATATTCGACAGCCCGGTCTCGGCGGCACAGCTCGGAGCCATTCTCGACCTGATCGGTAAGGGAGACATATCGGGGAAGATTGCAAAGGAACTCTTCGACATCGTATGGTCAGATGGCGGAGATCCGGCTGAAGTCGTGGAATCCCGCGGCATGAAGCAGGTTACCGATATCGGGGCAATCGAAGAGGCCGTGAACAATGTCATTGCAGACAATCCCGACCAGGTTGAAAAGGCCAGGTACAACCCCAAGCTTGCTGGCTGGTTTGTCGGACAGGTCATGAAGGCTACGGGTGGCAAGGCGAATCCAAAGGCGGTGAACGAACTGGTCACGAAGAAGCTCGGACTGTAGCGCGCTGGCGGGAGTCGGATCGCACGGCACCACGCCAAGCAGTCCCCAATGCCCTGCCTAATCCTCGATTTTGAGCGCGAGTGCGTGAATGCGGCCGATCAAGTCAGGTCCCAAGGCCTCGTGAACAGCGCGATGCCGCGCAATCCGGCTTTGCCCCTTGAACGCATCTGACGCGATCCGAACCCTGAAATGGCTCTGCCCGCCCTCCTGGTAACCAGCATGGCCGCGATGGCTTTCGCTTTCGTCCATGACCTCTAGCGCGCGCGGCGCGAATGCAACTGCAAGCTTTTGGCGAATTTCGTCCTCAACACGCATTTTTGACATTTGCCTCTTCAATCTGCTGGCCAAGAAGTTAAACTCTCCGGTCCGAGTCGGAAAGGCAGACGGCGCATGGCCAAGGATCCGTTTGGATTTGATCTCAGCGTGTCTACGGACAAGAAGAAGCGTTCGCGGACGCGACGCGGCATGTCGGGCGCATTTGAGACGTCGACCCGACAGTGCCAGCACGCCGGATGCACGAACACGGGGCAGTATCGCGCGCCCAAGTCCCCGGATGATCTCGACGAGTTCTACTGGTTCTGCAAGGAGCATGTGCGGGAATACAACCTGAAGTGGAATTTCTTTCACGGGCACACCGAGGAAGAGCTGGCCCAGCAGATTGACAGGGATCGGGTCTGGGAGCGCGAAACCAAGCCGTTCGGCAAGGATGGCGAGGAGGCCCGCGCGTGGTCGCGGCTCGGGGTTGACGACCCGCATCAGATCCTGGGCGAAAACGCCACGCAGAACCCCGGGAAATCGATCACGGGATCACGAAGGCTCCTCCCGACAGAGCGGCGCGCACTGGATATCCTCGATGCGAAGGATCATTGGACCAAGGCCGAAATTCGCAAATCTTACAAGGCATTGATAAAGATTCTTCATCCTGACATGAACGGCGGCGACCGAGGCCACGAAGAGCAGCTCTCGGAGGTCGTCTGGGCTTGGGACCAGATCAAGGACAGCAGGAACTTCCAGGGCAAGTAGGCGATCCGGCGGTATCCGGCGCGGTGCCAGCCGCACGCGCTTGGGCCAGGGAACAGCTTGCTGCCACATCACTTCCTGGACGTGCTTCGCGACAGCAGGGTTTTCCTTGCACCTGTCACCGGAATGGGGCACGTCAGGGTTCGACCAAGTCTCACCCCGCAAGCAAAAGAGAAGCGCCATGGATTATCGCCTGTTGGACGCGGATGCCAAGCCGACCGAAGAAATCGACGTCCGAGAGGCCTTCGGCATCGACTCTGACATGAAGGTAAGGGGGTTTGCCGAGCCGAGCGACCGCGTTCCCGTTCTTGATCCGACCTACAAGTTCGACCCGGACACGACTCTCGCGATCCTGGCCGGCTTCCAGTACAATCGGCGCGTCATCATTCAAGGCTATCACGGCACCGGAAAATCCACCCATATCGAGCAGGTGGCGACCCGGCTCAACTGGTCCTGCATCCGTGTCAATCTCGACAGCCACATCAGCCGGATCGATCTCATCGGAAAGGACGCGATCAAGATCCGGGACGGCGTGCAGGTCACCCAGTTTCAGGAGGGAATCCTGCCTTGGGCGCTGCGCAACCCTACGGCCATCGTCTTCGACGAATACGACGCGGGCCGCGCGGACGTCATGTTCGTGATTCAGCGGGTCCTGGAATCAGACGGCAAGCTCACGCTTCTCGACCAGAACGAAATCATTACGCCACACCCGTCTTTCAGGCTGTTCGCGACCGCGAACACCGTGGGGCTCGGCGACACGACCGGGCTCTATCACGGCGTCCAGCAGATCAACCAGGCGCAGATGGACCGCTGGTCGCTGGTCGTCACGCTGAACTACCTGAGTCATGACGCCGAAACCGCGATCGTGCTCTCGAAGGCTCCGCACTACAACAACGCGAAGGGCCGCAAGACGATTGGCCAGATGGTTACCGTCGCTGACCTGACGAGAACGGCATTCATGAACGGAGATCTGTCGACCGTCATGAGCCCGCGGACCGTGATCAACTGGGCACTCAACGCCGAGATTTTCCGCCATGTCGGCTATGCATTCCGCCTGACTTTCCTAAACAAGTGCGATGAGCTGGAGCGCCAGACCGTCGCGGAATTCTACCAGCGCTGCTTTGACGAAGAACTGCCGGAAAGCGCTGCAAGCGTGGCGGTCCCGTGATCCGGCGGTCAAGCGGCAATCCCATCGATCGCACCCCGTCACGGGAGCCAGGAGCAATGCCGGTCCCACTACATGCCGGATTGCCGCCGGATCTGCCGCACTCGAACCTGAGCGCTTCGGGACCCGCAGAATGTCCCGACGCGACGTTTGGCAATTGACGCGCCCATGACTCCCCCGCCTGACAGTCCGGCCGACCCGTTCAAGAAGGCCCTCGCCGAAGCGACCAAGACCCTGGCCGATGACCCGGAATTGGCCGTCAGCTATTCGGTCGATCCTCCGGGCATGTCGGCGGACGGAGTACGCTTGCCACAGGTCACACGCCGGATGACGCGGGATGAAGTCCTGCTCGCGCGCGGCACCGCTGACAGCTTTGCCATGCGGCGGAAGTACCACGACGAGGCATGTTTCGACCGCTATTCCCCGCAAGGTCAGATGGCACAGGACATCTACGAGGCCATGGAATGGGCCCGCTGCGAAGCGGTGGGAGCGCGCGACATGCCAGGCACGGCCGGAAACATTGACGCGCGCATAAATGATGACGCGACACGAAAGGGGTACGACGATCTGACCGACTTGTCGGAGGCGCCGCTTGCCGCCGCCGCCGGCTACATGGTGCGCCAGCTTGCCAGCGGTCGCCCCCTGCCACCCGCAGCCGCAAACGTTCTGGATCTGTGGCGTGACCAGTTGGAAGCGAAGGCGGGCACGACCCTCGAGAACCTTGAAGACACGCTGACCGATCAGGTGGCCTTTGCGCGATTCGCCCGGCAGGTCATCCGGGACCTCGGCTACGGCGACCAGTTGGGCAACGACCCCGATGCCGAGGACCCGGACGAGGACAACGAGGCCGCGGAAGACGCGCCGGAGGACGAAGATGCAAATAGCGAGGACCAGAGTCAGCAAGAACAGGACGGCTCCGATGCCGCACCCGACGAGAGCCAGGAGCAGCGGGACGACCAGGCAGAGGCACAAGTTTCCCTCGACGAGATGGCAGACGTGGAGCAAGGAGAGGACACCGAGCTTCCGCAAGGTGATGCCGAGATCGAGCCGCCTGCGCCACAACCGGTCAGCGATGCAGACCCCAACTACACGATCCACAGTTCCGAATTTGACGAAGAGATTGCTGCCGACGAACTTGCCGAGCCGGAAGAGCTGGAGCGTCTGCGCGCGCATCTCGACAACCAGCTTGAACCCTTGAAGGGGGCGGTTGCCCGGCTTGCCAACCGATTGCAGCGCCGCCTGCAGGCACAACAGACCCGCACGTGGACCTTTGATCTCGATGAGGGAATTCTCGATGCCGGGCGTCTGGCCCGCGTAGTCGTCAACCCGACCTTGCCCCTGGCCTACAAGCAGGAGAAGGACATGGAGTTCCGAGATACCGTCGTGACGCTCCTGCTCGACAACTCCGGATCAATGCGCGGCCGCCCGATTTCCATCGCCGCGATCTGCGCGGACGTTCTGGCCAGAACCCTGGAACGCTGCGCCGTGAAGGTCGAGATTCTGGGCTTCACGACACGCGCGTGGAAGGGCGGACAGTCACGGGAAACCTGGCTGCAGCAGGGGCGCCCGCAACTGCCCGGGCGGCTGAATGACATACGCCACATCATCTACAAGGCCGCCGACGCGCCGTGGCGGCATGCTCGAGAGAATCTTGGCTTGATGATGAAGGAAGGCCTGCTCAAGGAAAACATCGACGGCGAAGCGCTGGAATGGGCGCATCGACGGCTGATTGTCAGGCAGGAGGCGCGGCGCATCCTCATGGTCATCTCGGATGGCGCGCCGGTCGACGACTCCACCCTTTCGGTGAACCCGGCAAACTACCTGGAAAGGCATCTCCGCAACGTGATCACGATGATCGAACGGAGAAAGCAGGTCGAGCTTCTCGCCATCGGCATCGGCCACGACGTGACCCGATACTACGAGCGCGCGGTCACGATCACGGACGTAGAACAGCTTGCCGGCGCCATCACCGAGCAGCTGGCGGCGCTCTTTGAAGCCGATCCGGTTCAGCGAAAGCGCATGGCCAGGCGAGGCGACAGCCGAAGAGGCGCAGCAAGGCATCCGGCCTGAACGAATGCCGGGCACCTGCAAGGGATGCCGCAAAAGGGCCAACGCCCAGTCCTGCAATCATGACGAGCAATGTCCCGCAGTGCCTGCGCACTGGTCAGGTTGCGAACCCGTAGCCCTGCAGCCGTTCCGGCTTGCACCCGAGAATGGTTCCTGCTCTTTGGCGGCCATGTTTCAGTCCTTCGACATCACCGCCAGCCCAGAACAGGGACCACCACGCATTGCAGCGCTGCGCGAAGCCATGGCGAGAGCAGGCGTCGACGCGTTTCTCGTGCCTCGGGCCGACCGATTCCAGGGTGAGTTCGTTGCACCCGCCGACGAGCGACTTGCATGGCTGACGGGATTCACCGGATCGGCCGGGCTCGCCGTCATCAGCCTGGACGCTGCCGCCATATTCGTCGATGGACGCTATCGACTGCAGGTGCGCGACCAGGTCGCCGAGGAGATCGCGACCCTGGACCCAACTGAGATCAAGCCGGGCACCTGGCTGACCGAGAATGTCGACCAGCTGGCGAAGGTAGGCTTCGACCCTTGGCTCCACACGGTAGACGGCATCAAGAGGCTCAAGGAGTCGATCGGAGATCATGCCGCTCTGCATCCCACGTTCAATCTCGTTGACCGGATCTGGACGGACAGGCCGCCGCCGCCGGTCCAGACGGTCCGTGCTCATCCGCTCGAGCTTTCCGGCGAAAAGTCGTCATCGAAGCGCGATCGTCTGGCCCAGGAATTGAAGGATGCGGGACACTGCGCCGCGATTCTCACGTTGCCGGAAAGCATCTGCTGGCTTCTCAACATAAGGGGCGACGGCATTCCGCGCAGTCCCGTCGTTCAGGCATTTGCGATACTTCACGACACGGGTCGCGTGAGCCTGTTCTCCTCGCCGAAGAAATTCGAGCATCTTGGTCCGGACCCGAACATTGACCTTGAGGACGAGGACGCCTTCGGGCGCGCCGTCGGGAACCTGGATGGGCCGGTACGGATCGATGGACAGACCGCACCTTGGAAGATTGCCGAAATCCTGGAAGACCGGGCGACATTCGACGTCGACCCGTGCAGCATTCCTAAGGCGAGCAAGAACGATGCCGAAATCAAGGGCATGCAGAACGCGCATCTAAGAGATGGCGCGGCGATGGTCGAATTCCTGGCGTGGTTTGACGAGGAAGCCCCGATGGGCAAACTGTCGGAAATTTCCACGGCCAGGGCGCTTGAGGAATTCCGCGTGCGAGCCGGCGACCTTCTGGACATTTCCTTCGACACGATTTCGGGCTCCGGGCCCAATGCGGCGATCGTTCACTACCGAGTTTCAGAGCAGACGGACCGCAAGATCAGGCAAGGAGAGTTGTACCTGGTCGATTCGGGCGGCCAGTACATTGACGGAACCACCGACGTCACGCGCACGCTTGCCGTCGGGAGCCCATCGGACGTCCACCGCGACTGCTATACCCGCGTGCTCCAGGGACTGATCGCAATCTCCCTTGCCCGGTTCCCGAGCGGGCATGCCGGCCGGGACATCGACGCCCTCGCCCGCGCCGCGCTCTGGCGCAAGGGTCTCGACTACGATCATGGCACCGGGCATGGCGTCGGAGCTTGCCTGAACGTGCATGAAGGACCTCAGCGGATTTCACCCGCAGGGACGACAAGCCTCCGGCCTGGCATGATCCTGTCGAACGAACCCGGCTGCTACCGGCCCGGTGAATTCGGCATCCGCATCGAGAATCTGGTTGTGGTACGCAAGGACGGGAAGTCTCAGAACGAACGGGAGCGGCTTTGCTTCGAGACACTGACCTTCGTGCCGTTTGACCGCCGCCTGATCGACACCAAGCTGCTGGGTCCTTGGGAACGGGACTGGATTGACGAATACCACGCCGAAGTAAAAAGAAAGCTTTCCGGCCTGCTTTCCGCATCTGCCGGAGAGTGGCTCGATGTGGCCACAAGACCCCTTGATTGAAGTGAATCTGACACGTTTGGCCCACTAGGATGGGCCCATAGAGGAGCATGGCGATGGCAAGAGACATCGAAGTCCGGCCTGCGACGGGCACGTGGATCGTGCGCGCTGGGGGCGCAGTCCTCGGCGAGAGCAGCTCGGCACTGGAACTGATCGAGGGCGACCGTGCGCCTGTCATCTACTTCCCGCGCATGGAGGTCGCGATGGAATTCCTTGACCAATCCTGCAAAGTCACGTCCTGCCCCTGGAAGGGCGACGCGACTCACTATTCCATCATCACGACCTTCACGACACTGAGAGACGTGGCTTGGTCCTACCGAGCGCCGCATGACTCGGCATCCGACATCAAGGATCACATCGCCTTCTATCCGCACGACGAGATCGCGATCGAACGTCTTTGAAGGCCTTCACTGCCTTGCCCGTGACCGAATGATCTCATTGGAGAGGGTCAGAACTCGTTAGATCAGAGGAGATGCGCCGCAGGTCTGACAAACCCGGCCATGGTGCATCTGCCTTGGCGTGTGAAATGCCGATCAAGGCTGCCGGATGGGAAGTTGCGGCTTGCAGCGCGGCCTCTAGGGAAACGCCGACATTTTCGACCATGAACTTGATTGCGGAAGTCAAGTCGAGATCGGCTCCGGCAAGTGTCCCGTCTTGAAGTGTCAGGACGCCCGCTCGACGCTGAATTGAACGTCCGCCCAATTCGAACTCGGTGAGATCGGTCCCGGCGACGGCCATTGCATCGCTTACGAGAAATATTCGACCGGGTCCCTCCTTTGCCGCCCACGCCGTGCGAATTGTCTCCGGATGAACATGCACGGCATCGGCGATCAGACCTGCCGACACGCGGCCGTTCGCCAGCGCCGCACCCACCAATCCCGGCTCGCGATTGCCGAGTTGGCTCATGGCATTGAAGAGGTGGGTGACGCAGCGTGCCCCGGCGGCGAAGTATCGCATGCAGACTTCAAGGCTCGCATCACTGTGGCCAAGTGAGACCAGCACTCCGGCGCGGGCAAGTGCTGATACTTGTTCCTCCGTCACGCTCTCTGGTGCAACGGTGACCTTGAGAACCGGCAGCAGCGTCGATGCGGCGATCAGCGTTTCCAGGTCCTTTTGTTCCATCGGACGGATGAATGCCGGATCGTGCGCGCCCTTACGGGCGATCGAGAGGTGCGGGCCTTCCAGATGAAGCCCCGCAATTCCCGGCACGCCCTCCTGTACAGCCTTGATCGTGGCTTCGACCGTCGCGCGAGTCTTTTCGTCCGAGTCAGATATGAGCGTCGGCAACAGGAAGGAGGCGCCAAGGCCGCGATGCGCCATGGCTATCCGGCGGAGGGCGTCGACCGACGGATCATCGTTAAACATGACGCCGCCGCCGCCGTTGACCTGGAGATCCACATAGCCCGGCGTCAGGAAGTCGCCAGACAGATCGACCACTTCGCCGTCCTTTGGAACTTCTGCTTCCGGTCCAAATTCTCTGGCATGGCCGTCTACGAAACGGATGGCATGTCCAGCCCACAGTCTTTTTCCGTCGAAAATGCGTCCGTTCCGGAATGTCACGACGTGCTGCGTCATGTTGTATCGGCCACTTTGTTGAGATGCCGCGGCGCATCCGGATCGGTCAGCCAGGGACCCGCAACCAGCGAAGTCACAAAGGTCTTCGTTGCGGCAACGCTCAATGCAGGTCCTGCGTGAATTGGAAGAGTGCAGTCAACGACGTCCGCGAAGCCGGGCGCCGGGTCGCTGGTCATGCCGATCGTCAAAGCACCGCTCGCACGAAGCGCCGTGGTCATCTGCAAGATGTCAGGGCTTTGGCCCGATTGAGAGATCGATATGCACATGGCTCCGTTGGCGTCCGGCTCGACGCCGTATTGAGGCGCGACCGACGGGCCTCCCGATGCCATTGGGCGTTTCAGGACCAGTTCGCCAGCATATTTTAGGCAGGTGCAGGCATGGTCGGACGACCCGCGCGCGAAAGAGAGAAGGAACGATGGATTCACTTCACGCGCCCGTGCCACAGTCGAGGCAATGGCGTTTCCGCCACTGTTCAAGAGGCGCTCAACGGCGGCGGGAATTTCGGAGAATTCTCGACGCATTTTCGTGATGTCGGCTTTCATCTTTGAACCCGCCTGATCACAGCCGCAGTTCCGCGACGAAGTCGTATGCATCGCCGCGATAAAGGGACCGAGTGAGTTCGGCGACTCGCCCGCTCTTCAGGAAAGACGTGCGTTCGATGCTCAATATGGCGGAACCTTCGGCGACGCCAAGAAGATCCGCTTCACGCGACTCCAGGTTTTTGGCGGAGATCTTCTGAATCGCGCTTGTCGGGCGATGCCCCAAACGCTCTAGCACAAGATAAAGAGAAGTCGTCACTTCAAGCGGATTGGGCAATATGTCCAGAGGCAGCGCTGCGCGTTCCAACGCCATTGGGCGTCCACCCGCTTCGCGAATGCGGCAAATGCGGGCAACTTGATCCCCTTCCCTCAGGCTCAACGCGGCCACTTCGTCACGCGTCGGCAGAAAAACGCCTCTTTCGAGCCAACGGGACGTTGTGTCGAGCCCTCGTCTTCCCATGTCTTCGGTGAATGACGTCAGATGTGAGAGGGATTGTTCCATTCGCGCCATTGGCTTGCGAATGAACGATCCTGAACCTTGCCGTTGCTCGATCAATCCCTCACGCACGAGTTCCTGTATCGCCTTGCGAACGGTGACGCGGGACAGGCAAGTGATTTCGGCAATCTCGCGTTCCGGCGGAAGCGAGGAGTTGTGAGGCAGGACGCCAGTCTCGATGCCCAGTTCCAAACGTCGGCGGAGTTGCACGTATCGCGGGCCGCCAGTTTTGCCGAGCCAGCCTTCGGGCTGGAGAAAGTCGACGGCGTTCATGCGGCCATCTCATGGGCAAATTCCGCCGCAAGTGACAGGGCACCAGCAAGTGGCTCACCGACAGGCGGGATCAGTTCGGCCTGCATGTCCGCGGGCAAATACGGAGCATAGTAGGGGCCAATCCCGCCAGTCAGACAAATCGGCTGCCCTTTGCTCCATCCTATGATCGACAGTATTGCAGCAATGTCCTGTGCCCCGCTGCGCATTACTCGTTCGCCGAGCACATCTCCCTGTATCGCGAATTCGGTCACGAGCGGCGCCAAGGCGCCAAACTCCGAAGGACTTGCCGAACCCGCGAAACGAACGATGCCTGCAGCGCCCTCGTAGTCTTCCAAGAGCCGCTCTGCCAACGGTGAGACGGTGCATTTCCCGTCAATGCTCTTGAGCGTCATGCCGAGGGCGGCCCTGCCAACGAAATGCGCAGACGCCTCGTCCCCGAGCACCGGCCCCCAGCCACCGGCAAACCGCATGGTTCCGCCCGCTTGTGCCGCAAAGAACGATCCCGTGCCGCAGTGGGAAATTACACCGTCGGACCGACCAAGCGCGCCTCTCAAAGCTGCAGCGCGATCATCCTCGATGCGAACGTGGACGAAGGGCAAGGCGGTGCGCAACCGTTCCGAGATCGACTCGCCCGTCACGCCTGCAAGTCCAACAAACGCGGGAACCCTTGAAAGCGCGTCCAGCGTCAGACCGGCGCGTGCCGCCAATCTCTCCAAGCCCATTAAAATCTCGTCCAGTGCGCCGTCAAAATCGGTGGAGACATTGGCAGATCCGGCTTCTGCCGCGATGATTGACTTGCCGTCATCAAATGCGAGGCGACACCGTGTGCCGCCGCCGTCAATGGCAACAACTGGAGATCTCCGTGAATCACCCATGAAAATACCATTATAATACCTATCGAATAAAGGCAAGCCCCGAACAATGCCAATATTGCAGGTATCGTCTCGAGTCCTTGCTGGTACGGCAGCTGGACATGTCAAAATGCAGGACGTCCTTGGGCGCATTTTGGTTTCTTGGAATTGGCAGGACTTAGTGATGGACAATCCCTTGGGGTTCGACTTCTCGGATCATCTCAACCACCCGTCGCGAAGGAGCGATCCGCTGGCCGTCGGAAAGGCTTGTTGACATCAAGGAATTCGGCCAGTTCTGGCAAAGGCGCTCAAGATTGGCGACTATTGCGTGCCGAGGAACACGTTCGAAAAATCACGTTGGATGTGCATCAAGGCCGCTCGCTCACCTCAAGCCGTCCCAGGATTCGGGTTGATCGAGGTTGCCGGCAACATCCGCAACCCACAAGAGTGCGGACAAAAGGTATTAGTTCGGTATCTTATGTCAAATCACTGAAGAATCGCATTCGTGACACGGCCAATGAAAGCCGCACGCCTACAGCAAAGCTCTAACTGTGCTCCTCCTCCGCCGTGGATGCCAGAGCGCGATTGAAGGCTCGGAGCGCGTCGACATGAAAAAGTGCCCCGTGGACCTTGGGTGGCTTGCCGTCGCCGCCAAAACTCAGCACGGGCAGGAATGGAAGCCCCGTTCTTTCGAAGACCGGCATTGCCAATTCAAGAGTCCCGTTGACGTCGACCCACACGCCTTCCGCAATGGCTGCCCAAACCGACTCTTCCGACGCGGCGCCGGGGTCTCCAGGCTTGCGCATCAGGTCTTTCACGCTGCATAGCGACAACAGGTAGCCCTGTGGCCCCCTCGCCAAGTGCACGTCCCGGCGCTCGAGCTGGGTGAGAAAGAACGACCGGTCGACCAGGCGCGAGGCGATTGCAGTGGACATCGAGACCGCGACCATGACGGCAAGCCCGGTCTGCCAGTCCCCGGTCAGTTCGAATACGATCAGCGTTGTCGAAATCGGTGCGCCCAGAACCGCGGCAGCGACCGCGCCCATCCCCGCCAGTGCATACAATGTCTCTGACCCGGACACGTTCGGAAAGGTCGCCGTCGCCGTCAACCCGAAGGCAAGACCCAGCAGGGCACCAACCATGAGCGATGGCGAAAATATGCCCCCGCCCATCCGTCCGCCCATGGTGATCGCGACCGCAACCACCTTCATGGCACAGAACACCACGGCTTCGTGCCACAAGATCTGACCGGTCAAGGCCGCCGACGTGGTCTCGTAGCCGACGCCAATGATGTGCGGAAAGCCAAGTGCCAGCACTCCAAGCAGAAGTCCGGCGACCGCCGGGCGAATGAAGCGAGGGATTCCGAAACGCTTGCATGTATGGTTGCCAAAGTCATCCGCAAGGAAGATCGAGCGCATCATCACCACCGCGAGCAACCCGGACAGCATCCCGAGAAGCAGGAATGCCGGAAGTTCCACATAGAACGCCAGAATCCCTTCCTCGATCAGTACGAACTCGGTCACGTCTCCGAATGTCAGACGCGAAATTATCGTCCCCGCCGCACTGGCGATGACGATCGGCGCGAAGGCATGCACGGCAAAATGTCGAAGCACCACTTCCAGCGCGAACAAAGCCCCTGCAATCGGCGCGTTGAACGATGCCGACACTGCCGCGGCAACGGCACAGCCCAAGAGGTCGCGACCCGTGATGCCGTCGGCATTGATTCGGTTCAGCACCCATGATGACAATACTGCTGCCAAATGCACCACCGGACCCTCTCGACCGGAGGAGCCCCCAGACCCGAGCGTGATCATCGACGCCGCCGCCGAAGCCAAGCCTTCCTTCGTCTCGACACGACCGTCATGGAGGGCCGCACCCTCGATCACCTCCGCGACCGACTTGGCCCTGCCGTCAGCCGTGAGCCGATCCAGAATGATGCCGACGACCAGTCCGCCGCACACGGGGATCAGGACAATCATGTACCACGGGAGGGTCTCCGCAAAAGAATGCATGAGCCGTGGATCATCCGTGCCGTAAAGCGACTTCTGCAGCAAGTTGATGCCAAGACGAAACAGAACGGCGGCGACGCCTGCAGCGATTCCGACCAGAAGCGCGATGAACCAGAACTGGACCTGCCCCGGTCCGTTGTCCCTGATGACACGCAGTGCATTGCAGGCCTTCGCCGCAAGGCCCGCGTTTAGATCCCTGATCATGGCTGGCCTGGGCGCGTCCATGAGTCACTTGGCAACGCGGGCAAGAACGCAACGATGCCCTGTACCGCCCGATGGCACCCAGGCAAGGATTCGCAATTCTGCAGTTTGCGAACGGCAACACTCCTAAGGCAGGGACTTGGCGACGGAAAGGGCGGAAAGACAAAATTCCGAGTCGCGCCTAGTTTTGCCATGCGAGGTCTTGCGATCGCCTCGCGCAAGAGGTCTTCTGGCTCCATGACTCTCAGCGTTGACCTGAACTCTGACATGGGAGAAGGCTTCGGCCCGTGGGAAATGGGCGACGACGCAAACCTTCTGCAAGTCGTGACTTCCGCCAATGTCGCCTGCGGTTTCCACGCCGGCGATGCTGACACCATGGCCGCAACGATGCGCAAGGCAGTCGAAAGCAGCGTCGGCATCGGCGCCCACCCCGGCTTCGCTGACCTCCAGGGCTTCGGCCGGCGTCGGATGCAGGTGCCTTTGACTACGCTTGCCAACATGATCCGATACCAGGTGGGAGCCGCCCAGGCGATGGCGCGCGCCGCCGGTGGCATGGTTCGGCACATGAAGCTTCACGGCGCCCTCTCGAACATGGCAAGCGTCGACGCCGACATGGCCCGCGCCTGCTACGAGGCAGCGCTCGACGTGGCGCCGGACATCATCATCGTCGGACTCGCGGCGACACGGATGGAAGAGGTCTGCCGCGAACTGGGCTGCAACTGGGCAGGCGAGATTTTTGCCGACCGGGCCTACAATCCCGACGGCACTCTTGTCGATCGTCGTTTGCCAGGCGCGATGATCAGTGACGGCGGCAACGCTGCGCGACGCGTGGCCGAAATGGTCCGGGAGGGCGCGATCATCACCGGCGACGGCCAGAAGCTGCCGACACGCATCGACACGATCTGCGTCCACGGCGACAGCGCCGAGGCCGTCGCGATGGCCACCCGCGTGCGCGAAGGTCTTGAGGCGGAAGAAATAAAGCTGGAAATGTTCACCGGATCACCGCTTGCCTGACGGCGCCGCTCGCCATTGTCGACTGGTGCGCCCGGGCTCGGCCAAGGGCCCGGACGAAGGCGGTCGCTTCAATCGTCTTCGTCCAGCGCTTCGAACGCCTTGATCAGCTCGTCCTTGGCAACCGACTTGTCCTTGATGGTTGCCTTCTCAAGGACAAAGTCCACGAGCTTCTCTTCGAAGATCGACGCATGGATCTGGCTGCGCATGGCTGGAGAATTCTGCACGAGATCGAAGTAATCCCGCTCCCGCCCCGGGAGAGCCCTCGCCTGGTTGATGACGGCCTGGTTCATCTCGGCATCCGTGACCGTTACCTGAGACCTTTCGCCAAGATCCGACAGGAGCAGTCCGAGGCGCACGCGACGCTCAGCCAACCTGTTGTGCTCTTCGTCGGGCTCGATTTCCTGGTCGTCGTCGCCTTCAGCTTCCGGGTGCTCATCGCGCCAGAGCTGATACGCGATCTGCCTGGCCTCCCTCTCGACGAGCGACGGCGGCAGGTCGAATTCCAGCACTTGGTCGAGTTCATCGAAAAGCGCGCGCTTCAAGATCGATCGCGCAACCGACTCGCTCTCGTTCTTGATGGCCTCCTCCGCCCTTTTCTTGAATTCCTCGAGATCTTCCGCACCGAATTTCTTGGCCAGTTCATCGTCGATTGCGGCGGGCTTGGGCTCCTGCACCGACGTGACCGTCACCTGGAACGTGGCAAGCTTTCCCGCCAACTGCTTGCTTGCATGGTCTTTCGGAAACGTGACCTCGACTTTCCTGGATTCGCCCTCAACTGCTCCGAAGAGCGGTGCCTCGAAACCGGGGACGAACTGGTCCTGGCCAAGAACCAAGGGAACGCCCGAACCGGCAGCTTCATGAAGGATCTCGCGATCGACCATGCAGGTGAAGTCAACAATCACCTGATCACCTTCCACGGCCTCCGATCCCTTTGGACGATTCTCGTAGTCAGGCGCACGAGAAGCGAATTCCTCGATCACCTCGTTGATCGCTGCCTCGTCAACTTCGACGACGAGCCTTTCCAGTTCCAGCCCTGCCAAGTCGACTTCCGGAATCTCGGGCAAGGTCTCGTAGGTCAGCGCCAGTTCGACGTCGTCGCCTTCCTTCCAGTCCTGGTTCTGCATCTCGACCTTTGGCTCCATGTCCGGCTTTTCGCCGGAGTCCTTGAAGTGCCCGGAGACAGCCGCATCGACGCTTTCCTGCATCGCTTCGCCCAAGAGGCGCTGCCCGAACTGCTTCTTGAGCAGAGCAGTCGGGACCTTCCCCTTGCGGAATCCCTTCATCTGGATCTCGGGAGCCGCTTCTGCCAGCTTGCCGTTGACCTTGTCGTCCAGTTCGCTCGCGGTCACGGTGATCCTGTAGCCGCGCTTGAAACCCTCGTTCAGCGTTTCGGTGACCTGCATGGGCATCCTCTCACAATCCCGCGCCAATCGCGTCCCGCGCGGGCCAGAAAAATCCGCGCTCCTTCTATGGAAGCAGGAATTTGTCCGCAAGGCGAAAGCGAAGGGAAGCGCGCAGGATCTCCGTCGCACCGAATCCGGAGCATCCGGGGACGTCGCCTTCGCCGCCGAATTCCAGTATCCTCGATGTCCCGAGGCCCCTGCTGCTGGTGCGGGTGGAGGGACTTGAACCCCCACGCCTTTCGGCGCCAGATCCTAAATCTGGTGCGTCTACCAATTCCGCCACACCCGCGCTCCCTGCCTGTTACCAAAGCCGGATGCATCCTGCGAGCGGATTTTGCGTGCAGGCCACTCGCGCTCGCCCAGGAATGTTCCTATAAGGCAGCTCTCGAACTTGGAATTCCCGATGACAATAGCCCTGTCCCCCATAGATGCCGCCAAGCATGCCGTCGCGGAGCGGGCCAGCACTCTCGTCGTCTCCGGAATGAAGGTCGGGCTGGGCACCGGGTCAACGGCGGCCTTTCTGGTCAAGTGCCTGGGCGAAAGAGTGAGAGCGGAAGGACTGGACATCGTCTGTGTGCCGACATCGGTCGCGACGGCCGAACTGGCTCGTGAAGAAGACATCAGGCTCGCGACCCTCGACGAAGTGGGCTGGCTTGACCTGACAGTCGATGGAGCGGACGAATTCGATCCGGCCTTGAACCTGATCAAGGGCGGTGGCGGCGCACTCTTGCGGGAGAAGATCGTGGCGACCGCATCGAACCGGATGATCGCGATAGTCGATGCTTCCAAGCAGGTAAAGACACTTGGCGCGTACCCGCTTCCGGTCGAAGTGCTGAGCTTCGGAATGGATGCCACCAAGGCGCTGTTGGAAAAGGTCCTCAAGACCCAAGACGTAGACGGTCGCCGATTCGAGCTTCGCTGCAGGAACGGCAAGATCTTCACGACCGACGAGGGCAATCACATCCTTGATCTTCACCTGGACCGCATTGGCAATGCCCGCGATCTTGCGCTGGCCATCAACCAGATTCCCGGCGTTGTCGAAAACGGGCTGTTCATCGGCATGTGCGACACGATCATTCTCGGCAAAATTGACGGCGCGGTCGAAACCATCTTGGCATCCAAGGGCAATTCGGAGATTCACCGAACCGAGCGGATGGGCGGTGATTGCCCAGCCGCAGCCAAGTGATGTCCTGCGACGTCGACCTGTTCGTCATCGGCGGCGGTTCGGGCGGGGTCCGCGCGGCCCGAACCGCGGCGGCCACCGGCGCTCGTGTCGCGCTGGCGGAAGATCGTCGAATGGGCGGAACATGCGTGATCCGGGGCTGCGTGCCAAAGAAGCTCATGGTGTTCGCTTCCGAGTTCCGGGAGCAGGCTGCACTTGCGCGCGGTTACGGATGGACCGCCGAACCAGGCGCTTTCGAGTGGCAGACGTTTCGCGCGAAGCTCGACGCCGAGCTTGACCGGCTCGAAGGCGTCTATCGCAACTTGCTGACGTCGACCGGCGTTACAATTCACGACATGCGGGCGCGGTTGTCCGACCCGGGCACGGTGGAACTCGAGGACGGCACTCGCGTCACGGCGAAACATGTCTTGATCGCCACGGGCGGCCACCCCGTGCGCCCCGATGTTCCGAACGCCGCGCTCGGAATGGTTTCGGACGACATCTTCGAGATGGAGGCGCTGCCCGAATCGGTACTGGTCGTCGGCGGCGGGTACATTGCCTGCGAATTCGCCTGCATCCTGAACGGGATGGGCGTCGAGGTGACGCAGTACTACCGCGGGCCGCAGATACTCCGTGGCTTCGATGACGAAGCTCGGAGCACCGTCGCCAGAAGGATGCAGGAGCAAGGAATAGATCTTCAGGTCAACACGAATGTAGTTGACCTGCGTCCGGCGGATGCCTGCGGGGCAGAAGGACTGAATTCGACGTCGAATGGCAGCGTTGAGTCGGCATCCGCGACAGGCCCGGTCGTTGCCAAGTCCACGAGCGGTGCCAAGCAGCGATTCGACCGTCTCCTGTTCGCCACCGGGCGCGCACCGAACTCCAGGGACATTGGGCTTGAGGAAGCCGGCGTTGCCGTGAACCAGCGCGGCGCAATTGAAGTCGATGCCTACAGCCGTACAGCGATACCTTCGATTTACGCGATCGGCGACGTGACGGACCGCATCAACCTCACGCCCGTTGCAATCCGCGAAGGACAAGCCTTCACGGAGACCGTGTTCAAGGGCAACCCAACCGCACCGGATCACGACCTTGTGGCCTCGGCCGTTTTCACGCAACCGGAGCTTGGCACCGTGGGCCTGACCGAGGAGGCGGCACGCGAGCAGGAAGAGATCGAGGTCTACTCGGCGACGTTCAATCCCATGAGGACCGCCTTCGGCGGCCGGCCGAATCAGGTGCTCATGAAACTTGTCGTTTCACGGTCCAGCAGGAAGGTTCTCGGATGCCATATCGTGTCGGACGGTGCGGGCGAATTGATCCAGATGGTGGGGATTGCCGTAAAGGCAGGCCTCACGAAGGAGGACTTTGACCGAACGGTCGCCGTCCATCCGACGATGTCGGAAGAGCTGGTTACAATGCAGACTCCGACAAGGGCGACTTGAAAAACCGCGCAAAACACTACAGTTAGCACCCTGAGAGATTCAGAAAGAGGACCACGAATGGCCAACAAGAGCGGCGGACCATGGGGCGGCGGCCCTCAGAATGGCGGCAACGGAGATGCCCGCAGGCCAGGTCGGCCCGGGCAGCAGAGACCCAACATACCCGATATCGACGACATGGTGAGAAAGGGCCAGGAGCGGCTCTCTTCAATCATGGGCGGCAGAGGAGGATCCGGCCGACGCGGCGGTGGCGGCGGCGAGCGACCGCGGCTTTCGCGCGGTTCCATTGCCATCGGCGCAGTGGTCATTCTGGGCATCTGGGCCTATTCCTCGCTGTATTCGGTCAGACCGGAAGAGCAGTCGGTCGAACTGTTCTTGGGGGAATTCTCCTCGATCGGCCAGCCCGGCCTCAACTTCGCGCCTTGGCCGGTGATGAGCTACGAGGTCATCCCAGTGACTCGGGAACAGTCGGAAGACATTGGTGTCGGCCGTCAGGGTGACAACGGCCTGATGTTGACCACGGACGAAAACATCGTCGACATTGACTTCCAGGTCGTCTGGAACATCTCCAGGCCCGACGACTTCCTGTTCAACCTGAGAGACGGACCGGAAACCGTGCGAGCGGTTTCTGAATCGGCGATGCGCGAGATCGTGGCGGGCAGCGAACTTGCACCCCTTCTCAACCGCGATCGAGCGATCGTGGCGCAGCGGGCCAAGGAACTGATCCAAGCGACGCTCGACAACTACGAAGCGGGCATCAACATCGTCCGCGTGAACTTGAACAAGGCAGACCCGCCGCGCGAGGTGATCGACGCCTTCCGCGACGTCCAGGCAGCGGAACAGGAGCGTGACCGTCTCGAGCGCCAAGCCGACGCGTACGCCAACCGCGTGCTCGCGGGCGCGCGCGGCGAAGCGGCACAGGTTCTTGAAGTGGCCGAATCCTACCGCGCCCAGGTCGTGAACGAGGCCAAGGGCGAGGCCAGCCGCTTCTCCGCGGTTCTGGCCGAATATCGCCTGGCGCCGGAAGTCACGCGGCGAAGGCTGTACATCGAGACGCTGGAGAAGGTTCTCGGTGGCATTGACAAGATCATTCTCGACGAGGGCGTCAGTGACGGCCCGGGCCAGGGCGTCGTGCCCTACTTGCCGCTGAACGAACTCCGTCGCGGAACAACCACTCCCGAAGGAGGAAACTGAGATGTTGAGAAGTGGAGTCCTTCTGACGGCAATTCTGGCCATTGCGGCCGCCATTGCCCTCTCGTCCATCTTCATCGTGGATGAGCGCGAGAAGGCGCTGGTTCTGCAGTTCGGCCAGATCAAGCAGGTCAAGACAGAGCCCGGCTTGGGATTCAAGATCCCCATCATCCAGGAAGTCGTGCGCTATGATGGCCGAATCCTGTCTCTCGACACGCCCGAAATCGAGATCACGCCCTCGGACGACAGGCGGCTGGTTGTCGACGCCTTCACACGCTATCGCATCGGCCATCAGGACGAGGACATCGTCCAGTTCCGCCAGGCCGTGGGACCGGGCGGCGTGCGATTCGCCGAGGACCGACTGTCATCGATCCTCATCGACGAAATCCGGGCGGTCCTGGGTGCGGAGGGCGTGACCTCGAACACGATCCTGTCCCCCGAAAGGGCTGAGCTCATGAACCGAATCCGGGCCAATGCGGACGCGGAAGCGGCGGCGTTGGGGCTTGACGTTGTTGACGTGCGGCTGAAGCAGACCAACCTCCCCGAGCAAAACCTCGCGGCCACGTTTGACCGGATGCGCGCGGAGCGCGAACGGGAAGCGACTGACGAGCGGGCCCGAGGGGCGGAGGCCGCCCAAAGGGTCCAGGCTCAGGCCGACAGGACGGTGGTCGAAATCGTTTCCGAAGCCAACCGCGAAGCCGAAATCGTCCGCGGCGAGGCGGATGCAGAACGCAACTCGATCTTCGCCGCTGCCTATGGCGCAGACGAGGGCTTCTTCCGGTTCTACCGGTCGCTTGCAGCCTACGAGCGAGCCCTCCAGGGACAGAACTCGACGCTTGTAATTACGCCTGACAGCGAGTTCTTCGAGTTCCTGGACGGTGTCGGCATGGAGCCCGTCGGCACGGCGGCAAATTAAGGGGCATGGAACTCGCGCTTCTCGGGATCGGCCTCGTGCTTGTCATCGAAGGCCTTGTTCTCGCCTTGCTGCCGAATCGGCTGGACGAGCTGGTCAGGGCAATTGCATCCTGGCCGCTGGAGACCCGTCGGGCATGCGGTCTTGGCGCCCTTGCCGTTGGCGTGTTTCTGGTTTGGCTCGCACGAACCTAGTACCGTCCGCACCGACCAACCGGCGGATGCCTGGGCGGCAGCCGGTCCGGATGACTGCCTGAATCGCGACCGCAGGACGCCTTTTCTGCCAGGAATGTCGCGTAGAGACGCCCAAACGCCGCAAGTCTCCGGCAGGAACGGCTCATGTTCCTGAGCGTTTTTGAAGTGTTCAAGGTGGGCGTCGGCCCATCGTCCTCACACACCATGGGGCCGATGGTGGCCGCCGGACGGTTTCTCGAGACCCTCCGGACCTCCGCATTCAAGCCGCACGGCCTGCGCGCATCCTTGCACGGTTCGCTTGCGTTCACCGGCGTAGGCCACGCGACCGATCGTGCAGTGATCCTCGGTCTCGCGGGCTTCGAGCCCGACACCTATGACATGGCCAGAGCCGAGGCAGCCCTTAAGGAAATTCGCCAAGAAAAGCGTGTCACGCCGGATGGACTCGGCCCGCTTTCCTTCGATCCCGAAGCGGATCTCCGTTTTGACTACGATACGCCGCTGCCGGGGCACGCCAACGGCCTCAGGCTATATGCCACTGACGGCGAAGGCGACGTGATCCGGCATGAAACCTACTATTCCATCGGTGGCGGATTCGTCTTGACCGAAGCTGAGCTTGCGGAAGGCGGGAGCAAGGATGACGGCCCGTCTGTGCCTTACCCGTTCCGGTCGGCGGCCGAGATGCTTGAGATGGCGAGAACCGACGGCAAGAGCGTTGCGGAGATGAAGCGGGCAAACGAGCTGACTCGAATGAGTTCCGCAGAGCTTGACACCGGCCTGCAGCGAATCTGGGAGGTCATGAACGAGTGCATGGAACGCGGCCTTAGCACCGAGGGCGAGCTTCCGGGTGGCTTGAACGTGCGTCGCCGCGCAGCCGCGATTCGTGCCGGCCTGGAGGCCGAACGCGGCACGAACCTGACTGCCCCGCACGTCGTGAATGACTGGATCAGCGCCTACGCCATGGCGGTCAACGAGGAAAACGCGGCTGGCGGCCAGGTTGTGACCGCCCCGACCAACGGTGCCGCCGGTGTGGTCCCGGCAACCATCCGTTACTGGATGGACCATGTGCCGAGCGCGCGTTCGTCACGCATTGGCGAATTCCTCCTGACCGCCTCTGCCATTGGCGCGCTCATAAAGCACAACGCATCGATCTCGGGAGCCGAATGCGGATGCCAGGCCGAAGTCGGCTCGGCCTCGGCAATGGCTGCCGGCGGAATGGCCGCAGTGCTGGACGGCACGCCTGAGCAGGTGGAGAACGCCGCGGAAATTGCCCTTGAGCACCACCTCGGAATGACTTGCGATCCCGTGAGGGGTCTGGTGCAGGTGCCTTGCATCGAACGAAACGGGCTCGGCGCGATCAAGGCGGTTTCGGCTGCATCGCTGGCGCTTCGCGGCGACGGCAAGCACTTCGTGCCGCTCGATGCCGCCATCGAGACCATGCGCCAGACCGGCGAGGACATGAGCAAAAAGTACAAGGAAACCGCTCTTGGCGGTCTCGCCGTCAACGTCCCGAACTGCTAGCCCCGGGCCCGCTCCTTGAATGCCTCCGGCCGCGCTTCGCGCGCCATATGGTCCAGTACCGCGTTCACGAAGCTCTTTTCCCGCCCCTCGGGGAAGAATGCCTTTGCCACGTCCACAAACTCGGATATTATCACTCGTGGCGGTACCTCGCTCCCGACCAGTTCCGCACCTGCCGCGCGAAACAGCGCACGCAGAACGGGATCGATCCGGTCAATCGGCCACTTGGCCACAAGCGCCCGTTCCGTCATCTGGTCAATCCGCGCCTGCCAGGTCACGGCATCGTCGACAAGCTGCCGAAACAGGCCCCGGTCACCCGCCGCCAGTTCCAAGCCGTCGAGCTCTTCGGCGAAACGGTGATCCTCGAACTCGGTCTGAACGGTCGTCGCCGACTGACCGCTCGCCTCCATCTGGAACAGCGCCTGCACCGCATGGAGCCGTGCGACGCTTCGCTTCTGCTGCAAGAGGGTCATGAGAATCCGGAGACCTGAGCGGACCTGATCTCGCTCTCCGGTGGAGCAAAGCGCCGCTTGAGCGCAATGAGATGGAGCGCAGCGGCTGCAGCACCCCCGCCCTTGTTTTCGTTGCCGGGATCCGCACGCACCGCCGCCTGCTCGAGGGTTTCCACCGTCAGAATGCCGTTGCCAATGCAGGCGCCTTCAACGCCCAACAGCTGCAGGGCCCGGTTCGAATTGTCACAGACGGTCTCGTAATGCGTTGTTTCACCTCGAATCACGCAGCCCAGCGCGACGAAGCCGTCGTATTCAGCCTGCCTGAATGCAATGCCAATGGCTGTCGGCACTTCCAGTGCACCCGGAACCTTGACCAGATCGACCTTGGCCGAGACCTTCGTCAGCTCGGCTTGGGCTCCGTCCACGAGATCAGTGGCGATATCAACGTAGTACGGGGCGACGACAATCAGCATCTTCGGCGGAGTTTCGAACACCGGCAGATCCAGCGTGTGGTGAGGCTGCCCGGCCATCAGCCGAGATCCGAAATCGTGCGCGTACCGACAATTTCGAGGCCATAGGCCTCGAGCCCCACGATCTTTGGCTGGGGAGAATTGGTCAATAGAACAAGTTGCGACAGTCCGAGCGAGGACAAGATCTGTGCTCCCAAGCCATACTGCCTGAGCGTCTGCGGCGAAACGCTGTCTCCACCCTTCAGCTTCATTGTCGTGTCCCTGAGCAGCACCAGGACCCCGCGCCCTTCGTCCGCAATGAGTTGCATGGCATCGCCGAATTCGTTCCTTCGCCCCGCCGGCCCAAGGCCAAGCACGTCAAGCATCGGATCCAATGCATGCATTCTCACAAGGCAGGGTTCTGGCGAAGAAATGTCGCCCTTGACCAAAGCGATGTGCTCGTCGCCATGTGCGGTATCCGAATAGATCCGCATCTCCCATTTGCCGCCAAACTCGGACGTGACCGTCTTGCGGCTTGTGACGGCAACAAGGTTGTCGTGTCGTCGTCGATAGGCAATGAGCTCACTGATCGTGCCGATCTTCAGGCCGTGCCGCTGTGCAAACGCGACCAGGTCCGGCAGACGGCTCATCGTGCCGTCCTCGTTCATGATCTCGCAGATCACGGCGGACGGGTTCAAGCCCGCCAGGCGCGACACGTCAACCGCAGCCTCCGTGTGGCCCGCACGCACGAGCACCCCGCCGTCGCGTGCGCGCAAGGGGAAAATGTGCCCCGGCGTCGCGATGTCGGCGGCGGTCGTGGTCTGATCAATTGCCGCCGCTACCGTACGCGCGCGATCATGGGCGGAAATCCCGGTCGTGACTCCTTCCCGCGCCTCAATGGACACCGTGAATGCCGTCTCGTGCCGCGAGGAGTTATGGGACGCCATCAGTGGAAGGCCGAGCGCGTCGCAGCGCTCGCCGGTCAGCGAAAGGCAGATCAGCCCCCGCCCGTGCGTCGCCATGAAGTTGATCGCCTCGGGCGTCGCCATCTGGGCTGGAATGACCAAGTCACCCTCGTTCTCGCGATCCTCGTGATCGACGAGAATGAACATGCGGCCGTTCCGCGCATCCTCAGTGATTTCCTCGATCGAGGAAATGGCGTCACGCCAATGGCTTTCAACAGCTTGAGTGGCTTCTAGCGACATCTGAAGAGCCCGGACTTTCCCATTGCGCCTCGCCAATAGCCCAGCGAAGGAACTAAGGCCAGAGGCAACGCCGCCGCCTTCGCGATGCCGAACCAGTGTTCGCTTGCCGATCCGCGCATTCGGCGGATTCGCGGCGATCCTTGAACGTCTTGTGCTGCGTCGCCCAGGCGCACGCGATAGCTAACAAGCGTATCGACTTCGAGAATCACGCTTTCGCCCGACTTTGCTTCACCCATCGCCAAGGGGGCCACTTGCGAAGATCGACGGGCGGCATTTCCTGGCTCTCTTGTCGGCCACCTGATTTCAATGCGCCCGTCGAATCAGACGTCAAGGCCCTTGCGGGTCCCCGATCGTGCCAAGTAAGTTGGCCCGATCGGGAACGGTGCTTTGATGCGAATCCGACGGACCTTTTACATTCACCGCATTCGCCGCTAAGTTATCTTCAAGATCAGGGGGACGTCCCGAAATTTCGGGTTTTGCGTTAAATCTCGAAATCCATTGGCTGCCCTCAGGTCACAGCAAGCGCGCAAGCGCTCAGAAAGATACGGAGAATCTGATGAAACACATGAAAATCACTGCCGGCCTGCTGACAGCAGCGACACTTGCCTTTACCGGTCCTGCCGCAGCGCAGGATCAGCAGTTCATTTCGATCGGCACGGGCGGGGTGACGGGAGTCTACTATCCAACCGGCGGCGCAATTTGCAGGCTTGTGAACCGCGACCGCAAGGAGCATGGTCTTCGCTGCGCCGTCGAGTCGACCGGCGGGTCGGTCTACAACATCAATACGATCAAGGCTGGCGAACTGGAGTTCGGCGTGGCCCAATCCGACTGGCAATATCACGCCTACCACGGCACATCAAAATTCGCCGACAACCCTTTCCCCGAAATTCGGGCGATGTTCTCGGTACACCCCGAGCCCTTCACTCTGCTGGTGCGCAGCGACAGCGGCATCGACTCCTTTGAGGGACTCAAGGGCCATCGTGTGAACGTGGGCAATCCAGGGTCTGGCCAGCGTGCCACGATGGAAGTGGTGATGGACGCCTTCGGCATTGCCATGGACGACTTTGCCCTGGCCACCGAATACAAGGGCTCCGAAATGGCCAAGCAGATCTGCGACGACAACATTGACGCGATGATCTACACGATCGGTCACCCGGCCGCGGCCATCAAGGAAGCCACCACCACCTGTGACGTGAAACTGGTCTCCGTGACCGGCGCGCCGATCGACAAGCTGGTGGCGGACAACCCCTTCTATCGCGTGGCCACGATTCCGGGCGGCATGTACGCTGGCACCGACACCGACACAACGACCTTTGGCGTGGGCGCGACCTTCGTAACCTCCGCGGATGTGCCGGAAGAGGTGGCCTATGTGGTCGCAAAGGCGGTGTTGGCCAATCTCGACGATTTCCGTGGCTTGCACCCGGCCTTTGCCAATCTCGACGCCAATCAAATGGTCAGCGACGGCCTTTCCGCTCCGCTGCATCCGGGGGCCGAGAGAGCTTACAAGGAATTGGGCTTGATGGAATAAGGCCATCACCCAGATTTCCTGAAACCTGCGCCAGCGCATCCCCGATGCGCTGGCGTACTTCCCTGTAGAACAAGAACCAACGACTGGCACGTGGGATGACAGACGCCGCGAACAAAACTGCCGAGGACATGGTGGCGGAGGTCGACACCGGTGGTCGCGATGCCGGTCCGTTTGCAAAGCGACTGATCTTTGCGCTCTGCATAATCTGGTCGCTTTTTCAACTCTACATCGCCTCGAAGGTGCCCGGGGTTCTGGCCCAAATCACGGGCATTGGCGACTTTGCCAACATCGTGGCCCAGGCGCGCTACGTTCACCTGGCCTTCGCGCTGAGCCTCGCGACGCTGGCTTTTCCGATGTTCGGCCACAGAAACCGCATTCCGGTCTACGACTGGATCTTGCTGATCCTGGGCGTTGCCTCTTGCCTCTACCTTGTCATCTTCCGTTTTGAAATTGCCGACCGGCCGGGCTTGTGGACCACGACGGACATCGCCGTCTCCGGAATCGGCATGTGCGTATTGATGGTGGCCGTCTTCCGGTCGCTTGGCCTGCCGCTGGTGATCATCGCCTCCGCCTTCCTCGCGCTGACCTTCTTCGGCGGCTACTCGGAATGGGTGGGCAGCGTCACCAACTATGGCGGTGCGTCCTTTGCCAAGGCGATGGGTCACTATTGGATGCAGACCGAGGGCGTGTTCGGCGTCGCGCTTGGCGTGTCCACGACAATGATCTTCCTCTTCGTGTTGTTCGGAGGGCTTCTGGAAAGGGCAGGCGGCGGCAACTGGTTCATCAAGGTGGCCATCGCGCTGCTCGGCGCTCTGCGAGGCGGTCCCGCAAAGGCGGCGGTGCTGTCATCGATGATGACCGGCATGATTTCCGGCTCGTCCATTGCCAACACGGTCACCACTGGAACCTTCACCATCCCGTTGATGAAACGCATCGGCTTTGCGCCGGAAAAGGCCGGCGCGGTCGAAGTGGCCTCGTCAACCAATGGCCAGCTCACCCCGCCAGTGATGGGGGCCGCAGCCTTCCTGATGGTGGAATATGTCAACATTCCCTACTTCGAGGTCATCAAGCACGCCTTCCTGCCGGCGATAGTTTCCTACATCGCGCTGCTCTACATCGTACATCTGGAAAGCCTGAAGCTGGGCCTGCAAGGACTGAAAAAGCCAGGGCGGCAGATTGGCGTGATCATGATCCTGCTGCTCTTCCTGACCGGTTTCCTGGGCATGGCGGTAATCACGTTCTTCGTGATTGGCTTCCGAGGCCTGTTGGAGACGGTGACGCCCGGCGCCTCGATCTATCCGGCCCTAGCGCTTTTGCTGCTGGCCTACCTGGCGCTTGTGTACGTGGCCTCGAGGTTTCCCGATGTTGTGGTCGATGACCCCAACAGCAAGGTGGTCGAGGCGCCACGGCTGACACCCACTTTCCTGGGCGGTGCGTACTATGCTCTGCCGATCTTCGTCCTGGTCTGGAACCTGATGGTGCGCACGGAGGATCTGGACCGCCTTTCGCCAGCGCTCTCAGCCTTCTGGGCGACAATCGCCATGATCATCGTGGCATTGACGCACCGGCCTTTGAAAGCGATGTTCCGCGGCAGTGCCGACAGTGTCTCGGTACAGGCTCGAACCAGCTGGCACGACTTTGTCGCCGGGCTTGAAAGCGGCGCGCGCAACATGATCGGGATCGGCGTGGCGACCGGTGCCGCGGGCATCATCGTGGGAACCATCTCGCTTACCGGCGCTCATCAGATCATCGGCCAGGTGATCGAGACCATTGCCGGCGACAACCTTATGATCCTGCTGCTGCTGGTGGCCGTGCTTTCGTTGATCCTCGGCATGGGCCTGCCGACAACCGCCAACTACATCGTGGTCTCGTCGCTCATGGCGCCAGTCATCGTTTCGGTGGGCGCACAGTCGGGCCTCATCGTGCCGCTCATCGCCGTGCATCTCTTCGTGTTCTATTTCGGGATACTGGCGGATGACACGCCCCCGGTAGGCCTCGCCGCCTATGCGGCGGCGGCAATATCCCGCGGCGATCCGATCAAGACAGGCATCGTGGGGTTCAGTTATGACATTCGCACCGCGCTCCTGCCCTTCATGTTTATCTTCAACACGGATCTCCTGCTGATTGACGTAGGGCTGGCCAAGGCGGTGCTGGTGTTCTTTGTCTCTCTAATCGCCATGCTGGTCTTTGCCGCGGTCACTCAAGGCTATTTCATCGCCAAGTCGCGCAAATGGGAATCCGTGATCTTGCTGCTCGTGGTGTTCATGCTTTTCAGGCCGGATTTCTTCCTCGATCAGTGGCAGGACAGGTACGCGGAGACGACAGGCCCTGCCGCGCTTGCCGCGCTTGAAGAACTGCCGGTCGGCTCGACGGCAAGGTTGCGTGTCTCGGCGCCAGACTTCGACACGGGTGAAGTGGGCACGATCACGCTGGCCTACACGGCCGAGGCCGAGGGCACCGGACTGGACAGGCTGGAAGCCGTGGGCCTGACGGTGCTGGAAAGCAACGGGATTCTCACATTGGAAGAACCCTTCCCGGGCACGCCCTACTTCGAGCAACTGGCCAATGACTATGATTTCTACGGCGACATCCCGGCCCAGATCGAGGCGGTTGCGATCGAAAACGACCGGATGCCGAAGGAGATCTTTTTCATTCCGGCGCTGTTGATCCTATTGGTCATTGTCGCAATTCAGCGCCCCCGCGCCACGCAATCCGCATTTTGAGCAACTGACGGCACTTCTGCCTCGACACTTGCCGCGAGGTCGTGAACATGTGCCTGGATCTCTCGTCACAGATCTTGTTGAAATGCAGATGCAGCGGGACACCCCTGCGGAGCTTGATCGCAATGTCGAAGCACGCAATGCATGGCTTCGCACGGCCTGTCTGAGAGATGTGCGGACACTCCTTCCGCAGATGTTCATGAGGTTTCCCGCAGGCAATCCCCCGGACAGGGGCGAACCGGACTTATGATGGCAGCAGGAAGGAAAGACTCTCTCAAGGAGCTTGCCGAAGCCAATCAGTAATCCGGGAACGTGTTTGCCGTGGCGCAGGGCCAACGTCCCTGCCAGCAATCTGACAGTGAGCGGATCCGCGTTGAACCGCGAGCGCCTCAGGCTGCCTCGTTCAGGCGCGCCACGTAGCGGGCAAGCGTGTCAATTTCGAGATTTACCTTGTCGCCCGGCTTTGCGTCGCCCCAGGTCGTGACAGCCTTGGTGTGAGGGATGAGGTTTATGTCGAAGCGCGCACCGTCAACCTCGTTCACTGTCAATGACGTGCCGTTCAATGCAACCGACCCCTTGGGAGCGATGAACCTGGCGAGTTCAGCCGGGGCGTCAAGATCCATCCTCGTGCTATCGCCCTCTTCCCGGATGTCCCCGACCACCGCGATTCCGTCGACGTGCCCCGAAACGATATGCCCTCCGATCTCGTCACCGACCTTGAGGGAGCGTTCCAAGTTGATGCGCCAGCCCGGTTCCCACTGGCCTAGGTTCGTCCTGGAAAGCGTTTCCTCGCTCGCCTGCACGGCAAACCACGTGCGCGGGTCGCGCCCAACATCAGTCACGGTTAGACAGACCCCGTCACAGGCAACCGATGCTCCTATGTCGAGGTTGTCGGCCTCGTAGGAGGTTCCAATTCTGACATCGAGAACACCTGCGCGCTCGACGCTGAGGATTTCGCCAATGTCGGTCACAATGCCAGTGAACATCGCTTCGCCTTTCGCTGCATCGGTTCAGGTAGACCCGTTGAGGCGCTTGCGCAAGACTTCCGGCTTTGTCGACCGTGGCTCTCTGTCCGGCGCCCCAATTCGCTGCACTAAATGACTGTGACCGGCGCCTCAAGCGACTTCATGACCGAGTGCAGTCGCGCGATCGTTCTGAGTCTTTCCGCTGGGTCAATTCAGTGTGCATTGCCTCGCCGCCAGACATGCATGATGTCCGCACCGACCCGACGCTGTTCAATCAGCTCGAAACCCGGAGCCATGGAAAGTTGACTGATGCCAAAGGTGCCGACCGAAGGCTTGCCCTCCGCCCCTAGGACCTTGCCCGCCGAAAAGACCACCAGTTGATCAACCAACCCTGCTGACAAGAGCGAAGCCGCAAGCGCTCCGCCTCCTTCGCACAAGACCCGTGTCAGGCCGCGCGTTCCTAGATTCTGCATCAGGCTCGCCACGTCGACCTGCCCTTCGGAAGACGACACGGGCACGAGTTCCGCGCCCGCCATTTTCCACCACACCGCGTCTTCGCGTGCTCCCTGCCCATGAGCCAGCCAGACCGGTCCTGCTTCTTCAGTCTTCTCCGTGAGGCGACATTGGGAAGGGAGCGTTTGGCTGCCGCTCACAACGATTCGGACCGGCTGGCCGGCGGCGCCCATGCCGCGCACGTTCAACTTCGGATCATCGATTCGGATGGTTCCCGCACCAACCATCACCGCGTCATGGGACATTCGCAGTGCATGGGAGACGCGACGGGCCTCCTCGCCCGTGATCCACTGGCTTTCGCCCGTTGCCGTCGCGATCCGTCCGTCGAGGGTAACCGCCAGCTTCAATGTGACAAGCGGCCGACCCTCCGTAACCCGCAACAGGAATCCCGCATGAGCTTCCTGCGCAGCACCCGCCATAAGGCCTACATCCACGGTGAGGCCGGCCTCACGGAGGCGTTCGATACCGAGTCCGGAAACCCTGCCGTCCGGGTCCTCCATTGGAACGACCACGCGGATCAGGCCGGCCTCAATCAGCGCATCGGCGCAGGGCGGCGTTCTTCCCACGTGAACACATGGTTCCAGCGAGACATACGACGTTGCGCCCTTGGCCGCTTCGCCCGCCTGCGCCAAGGCACGCGTCTCCGCGTGAGGCATGCCACGATCACCGGTCCAACCACGCCCGACAACGCGACCGTCCAATACGATCACGCACCCCACCGCCGGGTTTGGCCACACGCGCCCAAGCCCGCGGCGCCCGAGCGCCAGCGCATGCGCCATGTGGCGGACGTCGGCTGCAGTCACTCGTTCCTTTGGGCGGGCCGAAGCTCGCTCACGAATTTATCGAAATCATCTGCGGCCTGGAAGTTCTTGTAAACACTTGCAAATCTCACATAGGCCACAGTGTCGATCCGATCCAGGCTCTCCATCACGATCTCGCCGATGGTCGTCGAAGGAACGTCCGTCTCGCCCATGCTCTCCAGCCTGCGGACGATGCCGCTGATCATCTGGTCGATTCGATCCGGTTCGATCGGGCGCTTCTGCATGGCGATGCGAATAGAGCGCTCAAGCTTGTCGCGGTCGAAATTCTCGCGCTTGCCGCTCGACTTGATGACCACGAGATCGCGCAACTGAACGCGCTCGTAGGTCGTGAACCGTCCGCCGCATGCCGGGCAGAACCGTCGTCTTCGAATCACGACATGATCTTCCGCCGGACGCGAGTCCTTGACCTGCGTGTCGGTACTTCCGCAAAACGGGCAGCGCATTATTCGTCCCTCCTGACTGTGTCTAGGGGAACCTGCCCCTCTTCTGCACAGGCACTATAGGGCACCTCCATCATTTTGGGTAGAGGCCAATTCAACCCGCCATATGCGCCAGAGATTGGCCATTTGTGGCAGACGCGGGCTCAAGCACCAGGAATCTCGTTCCGGCCGCGTTGAGCCGTTCTTCGGAGGCGACTTCAAAGCCTCGTCCAATGAACTCCTCGACAGGGTCAGCGCTTCGTGCATCCGAAAACATGGGAAGCCCTGAGCCGAATCGGACCGGCTCGATCGTCAAGTGCACGCGATCAATGGCGCGATGGGCAAGAAACCAGTCGTGAACGCGCGTGCCACCCAGAATCAGTCCGCGAGACAAGGCATGGATCTTGCAAACGTGCTCCGGGAGCATTCGCGGGGTCAGGTGCTCCGGATCCATCCAGAGCTGAGATGGTCTCTTCCAACCACTCACCTTGGTCGAGAACACGATCCGCCGCCGGTGCGGCTTGTCGGCCGCTTCGTGCGTGTGCCGTCCCATGATAGACCAGTCGGCGGCCTCCACGTCGAGAAAGAAGAGCTCCTGTTCCTCCGCGCTTGCCCAAGCCTGTGGAGGATCCCCGACCGAACGGGCGATGAACCCATCCTCGGAGACGACGACCGCAAGAAGATACTTGCTCATTCCGACTCGAGAAATGTCTCGAAGGCGTCGGCATGGTCCGCGTGCCAGCGCGAAAGTGCAGGGCGATTCTCGATGATGTCGCCTATCGCCCAAGCCATGCGCCTTTCGTCCGTGACGCGATCCACGTCGTTGTCGGGACAGAGAATGTAGAAGTCGCCCCTGTTCAGGCTCTCCACCATGAATCTCGCGGTCTGTTCCGGGGTCCAGGCTCCGGCCGGCTTATCAGTCCTGCCATGGCGCGTCAGGTCGGTGAACACAAATCCCGGGATGAGAAGGTGCGCGGTCACGCGACATGCTTCCGTGTTTCGCAACTCATGGGCGAGCGCCTCGGTAAAGGCCTTCACGCCTGCCTTGGAAACGTTGTAGGCCGGATCCCCCGGCGGCGTCGTGATGCCCTGTTTCGAACCGGTGTTGACGATCGCGCCGGCCCTGCCACGCTCGATCATCCGCGGCGCAAAGACACGGCTGCCGTTGATGATCCCCCAGAGATTGACGTTCAGGATCCGCCGCCAGTCGCCCCCATCCGCGAACATCGCCGATCCAGGCTGAATGCCGGCATTGTTCATCAGGATGTCAGTCCCGCCGAACCGGTCGGCAATCCGCGCCTCAAGCGCTTGCAATGCACTCAGGTCCGATACGTCGACCGCCTCCGCCATTACCTCTGGCGCGCCCGCAGCCTTCAGCCGCTCGGCAGCGGGTTCCAGCAGGGACTCGCGATTGTCCACGATGACAAGTCTCATGCCGGCGTCGGCAAAGAGCTCCGCCGAAGCGAGCCCGATTCCAGACGCCCCCCCGGTAATCGTGGCAACGGATCCTGAATTCAAGGCAGGGTGCGGCATGCCGGAATGTCCTCTATGCGCGTCGAGAATCTCTCGACCTTCTGCGAGCGCCTCCCGTTTGGCAAGCCCTCGCACGCCGTCGCCGCCCCTCCGGCCATTCATCATCGGGTCCATGAAGTGCAAGAAAGAACTCCTGCTGAATCCTCTCGCTTTCGGAGAAAGGCACGCAATGGATGCTGTGCCCGAAGGGCAAGCTCCTTTGCCCCGACACGAAGTCCTCAGGCCCTGAAAGCCGCCTACTGGTCCAGGAAGCTCCTGAGCTTTCTGGACCTGCTCGGGTGCTTCAGCTTCCTCAGCGCCTTTGCCTCGATCTGCCGGATGCGCTCTCGTGTCACGCTGAACTGCTGGCCCACCTCTTCCAGCGTATGGTCGGTGTTCATGCCGATGCCGAACCGCATTCTCATCACGCGTTCCTCCCGGGGCGTGAGAGATGCCAGAACCCGGGTCGTCGTCTCCTTGAGGTTCTCCTGGATGGCGCTGTCCAATGGCAGAATCGCGTTCTTGTCCTCGATGAAGTCGCCAAGCTGGGAATCCTCTTCGTCTCCGATCGGCGTTTCCAGCGAGATCGGTTCCTTGGCGATCTTCATGACCTTGCGGACCTTTTCGAGCGGCATCTGGAGCTTCTCGGCAAGTTCTTCTGGCGTCGCCTCGCGGCCGATCTCGTGCAGCATCTGGCGACCGGTGCGCACGAGCTTGTTGATCGTCTCGATCATGTGCACCGGGATCCGGATCGTGCGTGCCTGATCTGCGATGCTGCGCGTGATCGCCTGCCGAATCCACCAAGTCGCATAAGTGGAGAACTTGTATCCCCGCCGGTACTCGAACTTGTCCACGGCCTTCATGAGACCGATGTTGCCTTCCTGAATGAGATCAAGGAATTGCAGGCCCCTGTTCGTGTACTTCTTGGCAATCGAGATCACCAGGCGCAAGTTCGCCTCGACCATCTCCCTCTTGGCCTGGCGAGCCTCCTTCTCGCCTTTCTGGACCTGCGAGACGATGCGGCGGAACTCGGAGATGTCGACACCCACGTACTGGCCCACCTGGGCCATGTCTCCACGCAGTTCCTCGATCTTCTCCGACGACCGTTCCACGAAGGTCGTCCAAGCCCGGCCAGACTTTTCGCCCATCCGGTCGAGCCAGTTCGGATCCAGCTCATGGCCGCGGTATTCGTCGATGAATTCGCGGCGATTGATGCGCGCCTGATCGGCCAGCTTAACCATCGCGGAATCAATCGACATGATTCGACGGTTAATTCCGTAGAGCTGGTCCATCAGCGCCTCGATCCGGTTGTTGTGCAGATCCAGCCCGTTCACCATGCCGACGATTTCCAGGCGCAGCTTTTGGTACCTGTTCTCTTGCCGCGTAGAGAAGCTGCCGTCTTCCTTCAGGGTTGCCGCGATGCGGCTGTCCTGCAGCTTTGACAGCTTCGCGTAGTCCCTTGCAATCTGTGTCAGTGTCTCGAGCACGCGGGGCTTGAGAGCCGCCTCCATGGCCGCAAGCGACATGTTCGCGGTTTCGTCGTCCTCGTCATCATCGTCTTTCTGAATCGGGTTTCCGTCAGCATCCAGTTCCGGCTGATCTTCACCTTTCTTCGGCTGCTTGGCGCTCGCAGTGTCGACGGCGGCCTCCTCTTCCTCGTCGTCCGCCACGTCCATGGAATTCCCGAACGTGGCTTCCAGGTCGATGACGTCTCGAAGAAGAATCTCCTCGTCCAGAAGCTCCTGTCTCCAGATCGTGATTGCCTGGAACGTAAGCGGGCTCTCGCAAAGTCCCGCAATCATCGTGTTCCGGCCAGCCTCGATCCGCTTAGCGATCGCGATCTCACCCTCGCGCGAAAGGAGTTCGACCGATCCCATCTCACGCAGGTACATCCTTACCGGGTCGTCTGTACGGTCGAGCTTCTCGGTCTCGGTTTGAGCAACCGCAAGTTCGCGGGAGCTCGAGGTCTCAGCCACTTCGGTCGAGGCTTGCGGCTTCTTGCCGTCGTCGTCGGTGTCGGCGTCCTCTTCATCCTCGATGATGTTGATGCCCATTTCCGACAGCATCGACATCACGTCCTCGATCTGCTCGGACGCAACCTGATCGGGCGGCAAGACCCGATTCAACTGATCGTAGGTGATGTAGCCCTTCTCGCGAGCCTCGACGATCATCTTCTTGACTGCCGCCTGGCTCATGTCCAGTACGACTTCACCTTCCTGATCGTCCGTCTTCTGCTCGTCGCTGGTGTCCTTGGCAGCCATTCGCCACTCCCGGGAATCTCTGGTGATTCGGCGTCCAGCGAATCATCTGGCGCGAATCAGTGATTCTCTACCCGCACCTCGACCCATTTGCCATATCGTGAGCGTGTCTCTAGGTCCTGCCGCGCGGCTTCTCGTAGTCCAAACCCTCGATCAGGGCATCGAGATCGCCTCTTTCCTTCCGATTCATGCGCGCACCGTTCGGGCCGAACTCGTACTCCGTCTCATCCTCCGCAGCCTCTCGGTCCGAGCCGGTCAATGTCTGGGCCGCCTCGCTGAGACGGTATGTCAGCGATTCGTCTGCGTCACCCTTGATGTCCTGCATCGCCTCCTGAATGTCCTTGTGCGCACCGCGCTTGGCGACGAGGTTCTCGAATTCCTTTGTCACCGCCAAAGCGGCAAATTCCTCGCCCGCATCAGGCTGCATGGCAGGCGCGATTTGCACATGGCGGGAGCGGAACAGCTTTTCAAGGGCTTGTGAGCCACAATTTTCCTCGACGGCCTCGCGGCCTGAATCTTCTACCGCCAGAAGCGCCTTGCGCACGGCCTCGTGCTCGGGCCTTGTCGTATCAAGCTGCTCGAGTTCGGCGACAAAGCGGGGCACGATTCCAGGGTGCGTCACGAGGCTGGCCAGGATCACCGCCTCTTTCAGGTGCTCGTGAGCCCGAGTGTCAGCGGAAGCAAGCGCACTTGTCTTGGTGGCGGCCATCGGACCTGCCGCCTCTCCAGGCCATCCTGCACCAGGCACGCGTCCCCTGCGCCGCGCCGGGCGACGCGCGTCGGACAATGACCTCATCAGGTGAAAGATCTCGTCGTTGTAGTGACGCCTCAGCGACGGATCCCGAATCCGCCCTACAGCCGCGCGCATGTTGCTGTCCAGCGTCGCCCGCCGTTCCGGGCTGTCGAAGCTCCTGCCTTCGGTCTCTCTCCGCCACAGCAGTTGCAGCAAGGGAAGGCTCTCCTCGACCTGGCTCCGCATGGCAGCCGTGCCGCCGGAACGGATCAGGTCGTCAGGATCCATCCCCTCGGGCATCATGCAGAACCTCAACGACTTTCCCGCCTCCAAGAGCGGCAGCGACAGTTCCGCGACGCGAACCGCGGCCCGAAACCCGGCTTCATCCCCGTCGAGGGCGATGACCGGTTCGTCATGCATCTGCCAGATGAGCCTCAACTGCTGCTCGGTAACGGCCGTTCCCATCGGCGCGACCGTCGTTTCGAATCCGGCTTCGGAGAGGGCGATCACGTCCATGTACCCTTCGGCAACGATCAGCGGCGCCTCGCCGCTCGCCTTCCGCGCCGGTCCATGGTTGTAGAGGCACCTGCCCTTGTCGAAGAGCTCGGTCTCCGGCGAGTTCAGGTACTTGGCGTAAGCGTTCGGATCCATTGCACGCCCTGCAAGCGCAACGGCAACTCCCCTCGGATCGCGAATGGGAAAGATGATTCGGTCGCGAAAGCGATCATATGGCTTGCCGCCGTCATCGGGACTCACCGCCAGACCTGCATCGATCACGAGATCGGCCCCGACGCCCTTGCCAGTGAGAAACGTGAAGAGATTCTGCCGTTCGTTGGGCGCAAAGCCGATCTCCCAGCGGGTCAAAGCCGACTCTGACAGTCCTCGTCCAGACAGGTAGTCCCGGGCAGCGGTGCCCGCGCCGGCCCGCAGCTTCAAGCGGTAGTGCTGAACCGCCTGTTCCATGACCTCGGCGAGCTGGGTTCTCCGGTCCGCCTTCTGCTGTGCCTCAGGGTCCGGCTTCGGCACCTGCATGCCCGCCTCGCGAGCCAGGATCTCGACCGCTTCCATGAAGGAGACGTTCTCGGTGTCCTGAACGAATCGGAAGACGTTGCCCTTCGCGTGGCAGCCGAAGCAGTAGTAGACGCCCTTGCGGTCGTCCACGTGGAAGGACGCCGTTTTTTCCTGGTGAAACGGGCAAGGCGCCCACATGTCCCCCTTGCTCTGTTTCGACCGGCGGGCATCCCACGTGACCTTCCTTCCCACGACCTGGCTGAGCGAGATGCGGGAGGTCAGATCATCCAAGAATCCAGAGGGGAAACTCATGCTGCAAATATCCCTCCCAAGGGCGGCCTTGTCCAGAACTCCGGCTCTCCAAGCGGAGGAAATTCCGACCGCCGGGATTGACCGTTTGCCGGACGCAACGCCCGGGACCTCGGGACACGGAGATGAGTGCCGCCCAAGGTCCCGGACTTGGAGCTCAGGCGTTCAAAGGCCCTTTGCCTCGTAGCTGGCAGCCACGCGTTCGATCGCGACAATGTACGCCGCAGTGCGCAGGTCGGTCACGTCATTCCGGGACCGCCAGGTTTCGTGCATTGCCTGGTAGGCGCCCCGCATCGTGTCATCGAGCCCCGAACGAACAAGTTCCAGTTCGCCTGCGCCTTTCAGGTACTTGTCCTTGAAGTTGCCCGCAAGCGACCAGGCATCCCCAAGATGGTCGCTCAACCTTTCCAGTTCGTTGACGATGAGCATGTGCCGCGCCTCCTCCTGGCGACGCTGCATGCGGCCAAAGCGGATGTGGCTGAGGTTCTTGACCCACTCGAAATACGAAACCGTCACGCCTCCCGCGTTGGCGTACATGTCGGGGATGATGGGCACGCCTTTCGATCGCAGGATCTCGTCCGCCCCGGCTGTCACGGGTCCGTTTGCAGCTTCGATGATCATGGCCGCATTGATCCGGTCGGCATTGGACAGGTTGATCACGCCCTCAAGGGCTGCGGGAATGAGGATGTCACATTCCTTCTCGAGAACCTTGCTGCCATTCTTGACAAGGATTGCATCGGCGTATCCCTTGACGCCGCCGTGGCGCTTAATCCAGCTGCCCACAGCTTCGACGTCCAGTCCGTCGTCACAGACCAGGGCGCCGTCGTGCTCGATGACGGCAGTTATTCTGGAACCGTCCTCCTCGCTCAGGAACTTCGCGGCATGGAAGCCCACGTTGCCGAGTCCCTGAACGATGACGCGCTTGCCGTCCAGCGTGCCGAAGAGGCCCGCCTCGGCCATATCTTCTGGATGGCGGAAGAATTCCCTCAGCGCATACTGGATGCCCCGCCCCGTTGCCTCGACCCGACCTTGGATTCCGCCGGCGTGAGGCGGCTTTCCGGTCACGCAGGCGCGTGCATTGATGTCCGTGGTGTTCATCCGCGCATACTGGTCCGCGATCCAGGCCATTTCACGCTCACCGGTGCCCATGTCCGGGGCCGGCACGTTCTGGCTGGGATGAATCAGGTCCCGCTTGGCAAGCTCGTAGGCAAATCGGCGCGTGATCCGTTCCATTTCATCCGCATCGTATTCCCGGGGATCGATGCGGAGACCTCCTTTCGAGCCGCCGAACGGCGTTTCGACAAGGGCGCACTTGTACGTCATCAGAGCAGCCAGCGCCTCCGCCTCGTCCTGGGTGACGCTGAGCGAATAGCGGATTCCTCCCTTGCACGGTTCCATATGCTCGGAGTGCACGGAACGGTAACCGGTAAAGGTGTGGATGCTCCCCCTCATCTTCACCCCGAACCGCACAGTATAGGTGGAGTTGCACACGCGTATCTTGTCTTCTAGGCCCGGCGCGAGATCCATAAGCGCAACGGCGCGATTGAACATCAGGTCCACGCTTTCGCGAAACGTCGTCTCTGTCCTTGCAGCATCCATCTGGATTCTCCAATGGTTCGCCATCAGGTCGTGAACGCAGCTTAGCAACGGTACCGTATCCTTGCATCTCGATTCGACCACCCGATGACAATGCCCACAGAAAAGGTGCTCGGCTAACCGTCCGGTACCAGCACCATCCCCGTCACGGCGAGTCGGTCGTGCTCGTGCGGCGCGGCACGTCGGCAAGTTCGACCTTGCTTGTCTGCCGCTTGCCGGACGGATCCCCGCTGACCCTGCAGGACTGGATGACGCGACCTGAAGCGGAACTGTTTCCGACCGTCCTCCGGCCACGGATCGCGCCGCGAGCGCTGGTTCACGTCCATGACATCGTGTCTGACTTTCTCCTGTCCGTTGATGGAGCAGAAGGGGGGAACGATGGGACTGGAGGTTCGCCAGAGGGCGCTGTTCGACCGGGAGGAGGAGAGCCCGGACGGACTGTTGAAGGGGGAGAGGCGGGAGCGGCTGGTGCTGCTGGTCGCGGAGATGATCAGGCAGGCGGCAACCGGCCGGAGGCCCTACGGGAAGGAGGTGCGGGATGAGCAGGATCACGGTTGATCATCTTTCCCGCGAAGCGATCGTCTACGTCCGCCAGTCCTCCATGAAGCAGGTTCTCGCCAATCCCGGCAGCCGTGAGTGGCAGTATGGCCTGCAGGAGGGGCCGGAGCCTTGGGATGGCCGGAACCGATCGTGATCGACGAGGATCTGGGCCGTTCGGGCGGCGGCGGCGCACGTCCGGGCTTCGACCGCATGCTTGCGGCGGTCTGCCGGGGCGAGATCGGCATCATCCTGGCGGTGGACGCGACGAGGCTCGCTCGAAACGGAACCGAATGGCACCGTCTGATAGACCACTGCGGCATCGTCGGCTGCCTTCTGGCCGACGAGCAGTCGGTCTACGACCCCCGGATTCCGTCGGACCGTCTCATGCTCGGGGTCCAGGGCGCGATGAGCGAGCTCGAGGCGTCGAACATCCGGCGCAGAATGATGGAAGGCAAGCTTCGCAAGGCCGAGCGGGGTGCGCTGTTCTCGTCGGTTCCGACGGGCTACGTGCGCGTCGGCAAGGAACGGATCGAGAAGGATCCGGACGAGCGGGTCCGTTCGGTCCTGGAACTGGTGTTCCGCAAGTTCGACGAGCTTCAGAGCCTGCGGCAGGTGATGCTCTGGCTTCTAAGCGAGGGGATCGAGTTGCCGGTCCGGCCGTACGGCGGCACGGGACGGGAGGTGAGCTGGACCCGTCCGACCTACAGCCGGGTCCGCGACATCGTGGAGAACCCGGTCTACGCCGGCGCCTACGCATTCGGCCGCAGCGTCATGCAGACGGAGGTGCGCGACGGGCGCAAGCGCGCCGTGCAAAGGAAGATCCCGCGCCCGGAGGACTGGGCGATCTTGATCAAGGACGCGCATGAGGGCTACATCAGCTGGGAGAGGTGCGAGCGGAACCGGCAGGTGATTGCGGACAATGCACAGGTATCGGGCCGTGAAGGCGCGCGCGGCGCGGTTCGCGGCGGGGCCGCCCTGCTTGCAGGGCTTCTGCGTTGCGGCCACTGCGGACGCAAGCTGACGGTCACCTACTCCGGAAGATGGAACATGTTCCGCTACACTTGCGGAAACGGGGCGGTGAACCGCGGCGACGACAAGTGCATCGGATTTGGCGGCCGCCGCACGGACGAGGCCGTGGGCGAGGCGCTGCTGCGAGCGGTCGAGCCGGTCGCCATGGAGGCGGCGCTGCGGGCGATCGACGAGGATCGCGAGGCGAAGTCGGATGCCGTCCGGCAGGCGGAACTGGCGCTGGAACGGGCCCGCTACGAGGCCGACCGGGCGTTCCGGCAATTCGACGAGGTCGACCCCGAGAACCGGCAGGTCGCGGCCGAACTTGAGCGTCGCTGGAACGGACGCCTGGTCGCGGCGTCGGAGACGGAGGCGGCGCTGGAACGGGTGCAGGAGGCCGACCGGGCGTTCCGCATGGGCGACGCGGAGCGGGCCGCCTGCCTTGAGCTCGGCGCCAACCTTGAACGGGCCTGGTGCCACGAACGGGTCTCGCCGGAGATCCGCAAGCGGATCCTGCGCGCCGCCCTCGTCGAGGCGCTGGCGCATGTCGAGGACCGGCGTGTCCGGCTTGTCTTGCACTGGCAGGGAGGCGATCACAGCGAGATCTCCGTCGAAAAGCCCCCATCGGGCAGGCACCGTTACGTTACCGACGAGGAGACGTCGGCGATCATAACGGCGCTCGCCCGGCAGGTGCCCGACGAGACCATCGCCGCGATGCTCAACCGCAGCGGCCGGCTCACCGGCAAGGGCCGTCGCTGGCGGAAGGCGAATGTCGCCAGCTTCCGCGCGTACCGCAAGATTCCGGCCTACCGCGAAGGCGAGGAGACGGAGCGGGGCGAACTCGGCGTGCGCGAGGCGGCCAAAATCCTTGGCGTTCGCGACCGGACGGTCATCAGCCGGATCGCGAGCGGAAGGCTGCCAGCCTGGCAGGTGTGCAAGGGCGCCCCCTGGGTTATCAAGATCGACGATCTTTCCCCGGAGCGGAATCCGGCGCAGCCGTCCCTGTTCGATGCCGCGTCAGGTGACGGATCCGCGCAGAATGACGGCCGTCAGCAATGAATCCGGTCGCCATACGCCGCCAGGCCAGGGGCGCGGAAAGCGTCGCCCGCCACTGGAACATCCAGTCTTTCAACGACATAGCGAGGTGCGCATCATGAGTCCCCCGTCTCTTCTTGCACTTAACCGAACGTGTCCTGAAGTGATCTCGGCGGAATCGCGAATGGCCCTGGAGGAAGACATGCGCGCAATCACTTACGAAAGCTTCGGCCCGGCGGGCGACGTTCTGGCACTTGAGGACATTCCCGATCCCGCGCCTGCACGCGGCGAAGTGCTAGTCCGGCTCCACACGTCCGGGGCCAACCCGTCCGACGTCAAGATGCGCGCAGGCGGACGCCCGGGCGTGACCCGGCCACCTTTCCCCAAGATCATTCCGCACAGTGATGGCGCAGGCGTGATCGAGGCCGTGGGCGATGACGTCTCCGATGACAGAATCGGCGAGCGCGTTTGGACGTGGAACGGCCAATGGCAGCGCGCCTTCGGAACGGCCGCCGAGTGCATTGCTCTGCCCGCCAGCCAAGCAGTCACCCTGCCAGACAACGTGGGCTTCGAGGCCGGCGCAGTTCTTGGCATTCCCGGTCTTACGGCCTGCCATGCTGTTCTCGGCGACGGGCAGGTCGAGGGCAAGACGGTTCTTGTCAGCGGCGGCGCTGGAACGGTCGGCCACCTGGCCATCCAGGTCGCCGCCGCGTCCAATGCACGTGTGCTTGCCACGGCACGCGGAAAGGCGGGCCTCGCGGCGGCGGAGTCCGCAGGCGCGGCCCATGTCTTCGACTATGCGAGCGGCACGCTGGCCGACGAGATTCTTGAGTGCACGCACGGCAATCCTGTTGACCGCATCGTTGAAGTCGAATTTGGGAAGAACGCCGATACCAACGCCCGGGTCATCGCGGAGCACGGCACGATCGCGGCCTTCGGTTCTGCGCTCGACATGACGCCAACGCTGCCCTTCTATCCGCTGATGTTCAAATCCGTGACGATCAAGCTCCTGCTGATCTACCTCCTGTCGCCGGAACAGCGCGAACGGACCATCAAGGACCTGACAGCTCTCCTTCTGCAGGAGGCCTTGGAATTCCGTATCTCCGACAAGTTTGACCTCGCGGATTGTGCCATGGCGCACGATGCCATCGCTGCCGGAGGGCGAGCGGGGTCGGTCATATTAACGATCTGAATCCGACAGGTCCGTCGCGACGACGGCTGGTCAATGCCGGCCCATCCCCTGCTCTTCCCGTTCCGCAACCATGTCCGCCAGCAAGTCGGCCATGGCCTTTGCCTGGCCACCAGACAGGGTGCCTCCCACTGCAAGGCGCCGCCCTATCTGCCACCAGAGTCCGGGTGCCCATCCCGCGGTCCCCGGCCGCTTCAGGCGCACCATGAATCCGTTCGGGGGCCGAAAGGCCAGGGCACCGCGGTCGACTCTGGCGACGTCTTCGACGCCAGCCAGGGTTTTGCCGCTGATGGTCCGCAGACCGGCACGGGTCAGGACAAGGCCATCCATGGTCGCCAAGCGAAGCCGGTATGCAGCCCAGAAGATCCCTCCCCCAAGCAGCACGAAGAACAGCCGCCAGAGATCCGGCATCTCATCGAATGCCAGCTTGATCATCAGAAACCCAAGGAAGCCCAATGCCAGAATTGCCATCCACCGGCGTACCGGCGAAGGGCTGATTTCGAGCACGATCTCTTCCTCGTCATTCATCGCGGCATCTTCGGATTCTTTACGCATTTGCATTCCAGTCCGGCCCAGGTCACGTGATGATCGCCCGCATCTTCGGCCTCGCGACGCGAACCTGTTGCGCGGCGCGACAAGGCCATTCCGGTTTTAGGTGAACGGGTCTCTGATTCAATCGGATTTTCTCCCTGCTGGTTTTTTTCCGCATCCGCAAATAGTCTCCTGTCCATGCGCATCGCTCTCGTGTCGTTCATTTTTCTGGCTGGCTGCATCGACTGGCCAGACACGGGCAACGCGCCCAGCCTGGACGAAATCGAATCCTGGCCGACACTCAAGCCAATCGGCGAAATCATCGAACCGCAATCCGCGGCGAATCTGACGGCCGACGACCAGTTGAACGCTCGTGCAAACAGGTTGAAGAGCCAGGCCAGGAGGATGAGGCGCGAAATCGCCGATCGCGATGACATCGAGGCGCTTCGCGACGAGTTGGCGCGATAGCCGCATTGCGTCTTCGCCGCCAAGCGGCTAACGCGCACAAGATCAGTACGGAGTTACCCAGATGACGAGCCCGCTACGTCTTGGAATTGCAGGCATCGGCACGGTCGGTGTCGGAACGATCCGCATCGTCCAGGATCAGGCCGCGCTCTTGAAGGCCCGCACGGGACGCGACATTGCGATCTCGGCGGTCTCGGCAAGAAGCAGAGACCTGGATCGGGGAATCCGGATTGCGGATTACGATTGGGCGGACGATCCTGTCGCACTGGCAAGCCGTGACGACGTGGACGTGTTCGTTGAACTCATAGGCGGGGCCGACGGGGTTGCGAAGCGGGCAACCGAAGCGGCCATCGCGGCTGGCAAGGACGTTGTCACTGCCAACAAGGCACTTCTGGCCATCCACGGGCAAGCTCTCGGCGAGGCGGCGGAAGAGGCTGGCGTCTCCATCCGCTACGAGGCGGCTGTCGCGGGCGGTATCCCTTGCATAAAGGCGCTGTCGGAGGGGCTTGCAGGCAACGAAATCACACGGGTCATGGGCGTCATGAACGGCACCTGCAACTACATCCTGACCCGGATGCAGTCGGCTGGCCTCGACTACCAGACGGTATTCGCGGAGTGTGAACAACTTGGCTACCTGGAGGCGGATCCAAATCTCGACGTGGGCGGCATCGATGCAGGGCACAAGCTCGCTATTCTCGTTGCACTGGCCTTTGGCACCAAGGTTGACTTCGACGCGGTCCACATCGAGGGCATCAAGCGAATCTCGATTGAGGATATCGAGCAGGCAGCCGACATGGGTTTTCGAATCAAGCTACTCGGCGTTGCACAGAGGACGGCGCGCGGAATTGATGCACGGATGTCACCCTGCCTCGTGCCCGCAGAGTCGCCGCTTGGCCAGCTCGAGGGTGCGTCGAACATGATCGTGCTGGAAGGCGACAGCGTCGGGCAAGTCGTTCTGCAGGGTGCCGGTGCCGGAGAAGGCCCGACGGCGAGCGCGGTCATCGGTGACATATGCGACCTGGCCCGGGGTTCGGCACGACCGGTCTTTGGAAAGCCGGTGGGAGAATTGGCGGAGGCGAAACGCGACGACGAAGCCGCTTCGGCAGCCTATTACCTGCGGATGCAACTCGTCGACAAACCGGGCGCGCTTGCCAAGATTGCCGCTGTCCTTGGGGATGCCGGGATCTCGATCAACCGCATGCGCCAATACAGGCACACGGAAGCCACGGCACCGGTTCTTATCGTCACTCACGAGGCAAAGCAGGAAGCGCTGCATAAGGCCATTGCGAACATGGACGGCACCGACGTGCTCGCATCTGCGCCAGTGGCGATCCGGATCGAGAAAGTCTGACGTTGCGACGGCACCATGATTGTGCCGCGCATCGCATCCCAGAGCCGAGCACGACGCCCCAGCGTCCGATTGGCCTGTGCATGATCACGGTCGAGATGGCCAAGTGCACATCCTTGCGAATTTCCGATCTTGGGTTCGAACGGGTTCAGATCCCGTCAAGGAATGGCCAACCGGTTGTCGGCGTCGTGCATGCAGAACCGGATGGACGAATTGAATTGCCCCTCCAGGCAAAGACGATCCAGCAATTTGCGTGCGGGTTGCACACATCGCGCGCAGCCTTAGCGACATGCGGCATCCTGAACATCGGATGATCGACCGTCAGAGAAGCTGCCATACACTTGAACTGAAGAGCTCGGCACCGAGCAGCACGATGACCACGCCTCGGACGATCCAGCTTCGAAACCGCACGACGAGAAACATCGACAGCAAGACCGACAGGGCCACTTCGAAAGTGCCGACAATGCCTGCATGTGCATGGCGATCCCAGTAGCTGACGGGACTTTCGAAGACCCAGTCCGAGATCGGCCAGAAATGCTGGCGCGCATCGTGCGTGTGAAACGGGAAGTCCAGCGCGAGATGAAGAAGCGCGGCGCTTGCAAATACCAATGCAAGCGGCCTTCGCAGCAAGAGGGCAACAACGAAAATGACGCCCCAGAGAACGAAACTGTTGTCGACGGCGAATACCGACTGCCAGGCATCGGAGTAATAGTAGTCCCGAAAGACGACGCTTGGCGAAATGCCCAAGACGAAGATGGAAACTGACGCCATCACGTAGAGCGAGACATCCGGTGCGAGCGCCCCAAGAACCGCAGCCCGGAAGCTTCCCTTTCGATCCGGATTGGAAAACGCGGCGGCCCCGAGAATCAGGTGAGCGGGTGTGTTCACAGGTTCAGCGCCTCAAGCCGTCATCTGCCAGTTTCGAGTCCGCCCGCGCTCTCAAACTCGTCCTGAACCGACATGCGAATTTGGCATCGGAGTGGATTGTCGAAGTCACGTTCAGTTTCTTCACGGATCAGGTGCACCACAATGCGGCGCAGCGACCCGTTGTCTTCAACGGGAATTTCCGCCGTCTCAGTCCCCTTGGGAGCGACGGAACCAGCGCCTGTCGTAGCGGACGCCTTACGGCTCGAATCAGGATGGTGCCGAACTTGAAGGAGTTCTGCCACGACTCTTCGCCCAAGCCACAGCCTGAAGTTCGCGTCACAACATTTTGCCTGAAGTTTTGAACGCAACAAATTGATCTAAAATAAGAAATATCTAATCTCCTGTGGCCAGACCCAACTTCAACCGCTGCCGCTCGGCGAGAATAAGCAATTCGGATGCCGTGAACCCGGTCATTCGGAAGCCCAGTCGTGCGCCGCCCGGCAGGGTTCGCCTGACAGGCCAATGTCCTGCGCGGGCATCCCGAAGCGGCTTGAAAACAGGTGCTTGCCAACGGCCGCCCCACGCACCCAAGACCGGAACTGCGGCTCCCCTGTCGACCACCACGCCAGACAGCGACGCTGCGCCGGCTACTCTTGACCGATGGCGCGCAGGACACGGTCGAGCCTTTCGCCTTGCGGACTGGCGTAGCGGCTTGGTGCGCCCTTTACGGCGTCATAGTACGCTTCCGGGTCATAGATCGGAACGTCCAGACCCAGGAACTCGGCCGTAAGGACACCGATTGCGTCCAGGATTTGATAGGCTGCAATATGGCGATCTATTTCAACCGAAACACGGTTTGTCTGGGCGTCAAGGAGTTCCTGTTCCTGGTCCAGAACCTCAAGCGATGCACGCGCTCCCAGCAGGAATTCTTCCCGCACGCCTTGCAATGCCAGTTGTGCTGCGTCGACCTGCTGCTCGGATGCCTCGATGCCGGCCTCGGCCACAGCAAGGCTTGAATAGGCATTGCTCACATTCTGATCCACAATGAGTCCAGTCGTATGGAGTTGCGCCCGCACCTGATCGCGCTGCGATTGCGCTTTCCGCAACGCCGAGGGAATCGTGCCCCCCTGATAGATCGGACCGCTCAACTGGAACCCGACGCTGGCCGTCCCGTCTCCATCGTCGTTGAATTCCATTCCTGCTGTTCCGGAGAGGGTTGGCAACCTGCTGCGAGCGGCACGCTCGACACTGATGTCCACGACCTTCGTCTGGTGCTGCACCTGCTTCAGCTGAGGGTTGTGCTCCCGCGCCATTGCGCGGGCTTCTTGCTCGGTACCCGGCACGCTGGGCGGGTCGGGGGGTGGCACCAGGGTACCTGGGTAACTTCCGATTGTTGCCTTGTACTGTTCCCTGGCCCTTGCGAAACTGCCTTCCTCAGCTGCAAGGCCGCTTCTTGCCGCAGCTAAACGGGCCTCGGCGACCGATACGTCCGTCCGGCTCAGTTCCCCCACTTCAAATCGGTCGCGCGTTGCGCGGAGGTGTTCGGTCAGGAGTCGCACATTGTTCTTGCGGAGTTCGACGAAGGCCTCCGCACGGCGCACGCCAAGATAGGCCGTGACCGCGTTCAGCAGGACCGAGTTCTCCACGTCCACCAACGCGGCCCGGGTTGCCAGAACGGTCTCCTTTGCTGCATCGACACCAAGCTTGCGTCGGTCGCCATCGTACAGGCCCAAGCCAACCGACAGGGAGGCCGCAAGCGAGCCACCGTCGTTCGGCATCCGGTTCGAATAGTTCGCTCCGAGCGTGTAGTTGACGACTGGGCGGAGTGCCGCGACGGCCTGCGCCACGTCTTCGTCGGCGGCCCGGAGAACGGCCCTGTTCTGCTCGATGAGCCCGCTCGTCCGGTACGCCATGGCCAAGGCGTCGGACAGGGATTCCGCCATCACGGGCTGCACAGTCAGCGCTGCCCCGATTGCTGCCAATCCCGACTTTCTCGCCCAGCCCAGCATCTCGCGTCTCCAATTCCTACAGCGCGAACTCGCGCCGTTTCTCGAATCCCGGCAGAACCGGCGCCGCTGCGTTGAAGGCAAACCTCCAGCTGACGCCTTGTGCACCCTTGTAACCCACGCGCGCAGTGCCGAGCGCATCTTCCAGAAAGATCGCCACAATGCGTCCGCCCTCTTTCAACTGGTCGACAAGGGCGTCCGGGATTTCTTGCACGGCACCCTCGATGAGCACCACGTCATAGGGACCATGCTTCGGGGCACCGTCCACCAGGGCGCCACTTGTGACCGCCACATTGTCAGCCGATGCCTCGCTCAAGGCGCGTTCCGCTTCGCCAGCCAGATCAGCATCTTCTTCCAGGGCGATCACGGCTTCGGCCATGCGTGCAGCCAGCGCCGATGAATATCCAAGACCTGCTCCCACATCGAGCACGAGTTCGTCAGGCTGGATGTCCGCCGCCTGAAGCAACTTCGACATCGTGCGTGGAGCAATCACCACTCGCCCGCGCCCCAAGGGCACGTTCACGCCCGCGTAGGCCGCGTCCATCTGCTCGGAAGGCACGAAGAGTTCGCGCGGGACCGAAAGCATGGCGTCCAGGACCCGGAAACTCGTGACATCCGAGGGACGTACCTGGGTGTCAACCATGGTTATGCGACGCTGAGCAAAATCGGCCATTCAGCGAACTCTTTCGATTGGCGGCGTAGCGTTATTTCAAACACAGATGTTGGGGGGCGACAAGGTCTCCAGCCGTCAATCTGCGCTTGCAACATCTGTCTGACGTGGTTTCTGCCTGCTTCGCGACACAAGGCGACCAGGATGGCCGCGCGACGGGTTCGCTACTTGCGTTTGCGAGAAATGCAGCCTACTTCAGTTGGACCTCTTGGCGAGTTGGCGGAGTGGTTACGCAGCGGATTGCAAATCCGTGTACACCGGTTCGATTCCGGTACTCGCCTCCAAAGTTCCCTTGTTCAGTCCATATCACCTCATGAACCTGACCGTCGGCGGGTTGAACTTTCCTGAATTGGCACCGGTGGCGCACCGATTCAGCGCCAAATGTTCCGAGGCGCTGCACCTCGTATCCACTGGTCTTGAAGGTCTCTGTGCCCTGATTTCAAGCTTGCCCGCGATCTCAATGCCACGACAGTTCAATCCATGATGTCTGCTCGCGTCAATCAAGCTGCTGACGCTCCTCGTATCTGAGACCGGTCACTCGCCGAGACCTGCCACATGCAGTGCGCCCGTTCTGGTGATCGTCGACAGGATTTGCCGTTCACGAAAGCCCAGTCAGGCCAATGCTGCTTCCTGCCGATTCTTCAAGTCCTTCGCAATCTGTTCGTTCAGGATCCACCCCGGTTGCCGCGATGCAGTGTCCCACGCGCAGCTCGACGTACCGATGATGCAAAAATGCCGCACTGAAAGGGAATGTACGGGTTCGCTCTTCATCTCGAACGAAGCGCAAGGTAACGGCATCGGCGCAGTGCTCATGCACAGCATGCAACGCTGCCACCTTCACTGCTGTCGCCCCTTCCTGGCCAAGACCCTCCGCCTTGCGGGAAACGCTGACGTCGTTCGCAAGAGACAGCGTTCCTCTCGCAGCAATCCAACGCCGCTCGCGCGGGTCAACATGTAGGAGAGCATAGATGGCGCACTGGTACACGGCCGACCTTCACTTTGGCCATGGAAACATCATTCGGCTCTGCAACCGGCCGTTTCGCGATGCCGACCAAATGGACGCGATCCTGATGGAGAACCTCAAGTGTTGCGTGGGACGGGGCGACCATCTCTGGATCGTCGGCGACTTCGCGTTCGGCAGAAGGTCGAAAGACACAGTCTGGTTGCGCGAACTCTTCGACCAGCTGCCGGGTGCACGCAAGCACCTGCTCATCGGCAACCACGACAATTTCCATACCCAGGAACTGCCTTGGGACAGCCTGTCGCATCTGGTCGAGCTCAAGGATGGCCCCAAGAACAGCCGGGCCAACACGTTGTGCCATTACCCCATGGTGACGTGGAACCATTCGCGGCGCGGCGCGTTGCAGCTCTTTGGGCATGTCCACGACAATTGGGCAGGCACACGGAACTCGGTCAACGTCGGCGTCGACCTCTGGGACTTCATGCCCGTGCGGATCGAAGAGGTTCGGGAGCGCGCGAAGGAGCTTCCGGTGAACTTGCACTGGGATGACGCGGAGCCGGGCGCAGACTTGGGGTAGATAGCCCTGCCAGTCTTGTCCGTCGCCGATTGGAAGGCGATCTGCTCAGCACGCATTGCGCCGCACCTACAGAAGGGAGCGGTAGTGCATATGTGTCCGTCGGTGCTTGCCGGAGCGCCAGACGTTCAATGGTACCTGATCCCATCGCGTTGGCAGACCGCTCGTGACATCGTCGACGACAATCCTTGTTGGATGTTGTCGCCTTGTTCAGTGCAGCAGTGCAACTCGGAATGGCGCGCAAGGTGACAACAAGAGAAATGAGTTTCGGTCGTATATGAACTCGGCTCGTTGCGTTGGCGCAACTCTGTTGGCGGCCAGCAGAGAGCTTCCTCTTGCCCTCACCGTCGTGCATGAGGCGGCAGACTGAGGCCGCCTGCCTCGAGTTCTACCCGATCCCGGTACCCGATCAGGATTCCGGGCGGTTCTCGGGCAACTGTCATTGCCTCAATCTCTTCCGCCGTTCTGGTGATCCGGTTGTGGTGCTGCCGAGTCCACTCGAAATGCAGCCCGCGCAGCCTACCGACCTGTTCGGCGAAGGCCAGATCGCCTCCTAGGTCGACCAGTTCGTCCGGATCGGATTCCAGATCGAACAGCATGGGGCGCATCTCTTCGACATGCACATATTTCCAGCGCCCGTCGAAGATCATCGTCAGCCGGGCGTCGCCCTGATCGACTCCAACCGCCCTGCGAGCATCGCGCGTGGCGTAGTCGTATTCGGATACGCAGAAGTCTCGCCACGGCGCCTCCTGACCATGAAGCAATGGCTGCAATGACATTCCCTCATGGATGTTCGGCTTGGGCTGGCCGCCAAAGAACTCGACAAAGGTCGGTGCCAGATCGACGCCTTCCACAAGCCGATCCACGGTCGTTCCCCGGGTTGAATCCGCTCCGCGTCGCGGATCGTACACGATCAAGGGAACGCGAGCCGAGCAGTCGTAGAACAGGTCCTTTTCGCCCATCCAGTGATCACCCATGTTGTCGCCGTGATCCGAGCAGAACACGATCATCGTGTCGTCCAGTCGCCCGCACTCCCCAAGGTAGGTGAAGAGGCGACCCAAATTGTCATCCAGTTCCCGAATCAGGCCCATGTAAACCGGCGCAACCAGGTTGCGCACTTCGTCACGGGAAAAGCTCTTGCTCACGCGCATGTCCATCCACGCCTGCATGAGCGGATGGTCGGACTGACGCTCGCCATCGCTGCGATTTACAGGCGGCAAGTCGGAAGCCGAAAACATGTCGTTGTACGGGGCCGGCGCCAGATACGGCCAGTGCGGCTTGATGTAGCTCAAGTGGCACAGCCAAGGCTGGTCGCCCTGCCCTTCGATGAACTCGATCCCGCGCGTCGTGAGCCATGCCGTTTCCGAATGTTCCTTCGGCACTCGCGCAGCAAGCGGCGCGTTTTCCAGCATCCATCCGGAACGCATTTCTCCGTCCGGGCCAGTCGCCGTGTTGGCCCATTCCTCCCACGGGTTGTCCCCGTCCATGCCATGGCCACGCAGGTACCGGTCATAGTCCTCGGCATGCCGTGACGGATAATCTGAATGATTGGTGCCGTCGTCGCGCACGAACACCTCGAACCCGCATTCGCTGACAAGCGCACCGATGGTTCCTTCCGGCTCGATCCCGAGCCGCTTCATGCCGTCCAGGTCGGGCGTCATGTGCGTCTTGCCAACCAGGGTGCACTTGACCCCGATTTCGCGGAGATGCTCCCCCAGGGTCGGCTCACCGACGCGAAGTGGAAACCCGTTCCAAGTGGAGCCGTGGCTGCGGACGTAACGGCCAGTGTAATAGCTCATCCGGCTCGGCCCGCAGATCGGGGACTGAACGTACGCCCTGTTGAAACGCACGCCCCGAAACGCCAGCCAATCCAGGTTGGGCGTCTCGATGTGCCTGGCGCCGTAGCAGCTGAGATAATCCCAGCGCAGCTGATCCGCCATGATCCATAGAACATTCAATTCAAGATCCCTTCCTGTCCTTGCCATCGTAGTGAACGCGATAGCTCAGCGGAAAGAGCTCGAGATCATAGCGGTCACGAATCAATCCCCAGATGCCCTTGGGTGCCTTCAGCATCACCACGATGGCCACAGCGCCGAGGATCATGAGGTAGATCGTGCCAAAGTCCGCCAGGGTTTCCCGAATCGCGAAGAAGACAAGCGTGCCGATGATCGGCCCTTCCAGCGTTCCGATCCCGCCGATCACGACGATGAAAATCACGAAGGCAGTCCAGTCGTTGACCGAAAACGCGGCATCAGGCGAAATCCGTAGCTTCTGGAGAAATATCAGCCCGCCGACAATCGCGGTCAGCGCAGAAGTCACGACATAAACTTCCAGCTTCGTCCGCCAGATATCGATACCCAAGCCGGATGCGGCAGCCTCGCTGTCCCTGATTGCGGTAAGGGCCAGTCCCCTGCGCGACCTCAGGAACAGGTAGATGGTCCCGATGACCACGACGGCGGCCCCCAGCGCCAGCCAGTAACTCAGGGCCTCGCGTCCCGACCTGGATGATGAAAGCGACCTGACAATGCCGACCGGCAGCGACGACCCCGAACCGCCGCCCAAGGCGGACACCTGCGCAAATGACAGGCGAAACACCTCCGCCACCACCCAAGTGCCAATGGCGAAGTAGGCTCCCTTGAGCCGAAAGATGAGCGTGGCGACAGGGACGGAAACCGCCGCGGCGAGGCCTCCGGCTGCGGCAATGGCCGCGATCGGGTGCAGTCCGCCAAACACCGTAAGGGCAAAGAGCATGTAGCCCCCAAATCCGACATAGGCCTGCTGCCCTACCGAAACCAGACCCGCGTAGCCTGCCATCAAGTTCCACAGGCAGGCCAGGGACAGGTACAGGTAGATCTCGCCCATGAGCCGCATGTCGGCCCGCCCCGCCCACCAAGGTGCAAGCGCAAGCATGGCCAATGCCAGCGCCGCGACGAGCATCGCGATGCGCGAGGCCCGCGTCGCGCGCGTGACTGCAGGGGCGTTCAATGCTCCACCCTCGGAAACAAGCCGTTGGGGCGAACGGCAAGAACGACGAGAAACGCGACATGCCCCGCCAGCAATTGCCACCCTGGATCGATCTTTGCCCCTAAGGTCTGGGCGACGCCGAGAATCACGCCCCCGGCCAAGGTGCCCCAGAGATTGCCAAGCCCGCCGATTATGACGGCCTCGAAACCGAATATCAGGCGCCCGCCCCCGATTGCCGGATCAAAGCTCGTCCTGACGCCAAGCAGGATGCCGGCTATTGCCGTCACCGCAAGCGCCAATGCCATTGCCAAGCCAAAGACATGCGCCTTGTTCAACCCCATGAGCTGCGCGATTTCCTGATTGTCCGAGACGGCACGGAAGCCACGTCCCAGACCGGTGCTATAAAAGACCCACTGCAGGACGGCGATGACGGCAACCGCGATGGCGAAGGTCAGGAGCGGCAGGATTCCTACCGCTAACCCCCCAAGGGAGATGCTAGCCGTCTCGATCACGCCTCCATTGAGCTTCTGCGGATCGGCGGAATAGCCTTCCAGCAGGGCGTTCTGGATAATGACGGACAATCCGAATGTCACCAGGAGCGGCGGCAGGATGTCATCCCCTAGCGCCTGGTTGAGCAGTCCGCGCTGCAACGCGTAGCCGATCCCCGCCATCACGGGCATAACGATCAGGAGAGCGACGAACGGATGCACGCCCAGCATCATGGTCGTGCTGAGGCCAATATAGGCGGCAAGCACGATCAGGTCGCCATGGGCTATGTTCACCAGCCGCATCACGCCAAAGATCAGCGACAACCCGGCGGCGAACAGCGCGTAGAGGCCGCCCAGCAGGACGCCCTGAACAAGCGCATTTGCCCATTCGATCATGCCGCCGCCGCTCCAAAATACGCCTCCGTGATGTCCTCGCGGCTGACCTGGTCCGTCCGCTCTTCCAACGAAACCCGCCCTTCCTGGAGGCAGTAGACGCGTGAAGACACCGCCAGCGCCCGGGATATGTCCTGTTCGACCAGGAGCGCTGTCATTCCCTCTCCGATGATGCCGGGCAACACGTCATAGATCGTTCCGATCACGACCGGGGCAAGTCCGAGACTGATCTCGTCGAACAGGATCAAGTCGGGATTGGCCATCAGGGCCCGACCGATCGCCACCATCTGCTGCTGCCCGCCCGAAAGCGATGTGGAGGCCTGGCTGCGCCGCTCCCCGAGAATCGGAAACAGGTCGTAGACCTTGTCGAGCGACCAAGGTCCTGACCGACCCGTCTTGCCGCCGAGCACGAGGTTCTCCTCGACCGAAAGCGACGGAAACAGCTGCCGTCCTTCCGGCACCAGCGCAATCCCCAGGCCGGCAATCAGATCGGCCCTCCAGTCGCCGATCGGCTGGCCGTCGAAGACCACCTGGGCCGGATCATTCCACGTCAACCCGGAAATTGACCGCATCAGCGTCGTCTTCCCGGCCCCGTTCGCTCCGATGATCGAAACGACTTCGCCCCGTTCAATGGACATGTCCACGCCGTAGAGCGCCTGGAAATCGCCGTAGTGCGCGTCGAGCGCATTCAGGGCCAGCAGCGAATCAGGCATCAGGGTCCATTCCGAGGTAGATTTCCTTGACCTCGGCGCTGCCCATGATCTCCCGTGGCTCGCCTTCGGCGATCTTCTTGCCGAAATCAATCACGATGAGCTTCTGGACGACGGCCAGAAGTGCATGCACGACATGCTCGATCCAGATGATCGTCGTGCCCTGTGCATGCACCCGATTTATCGTCTCGATCAGTTCTCCGCACTCCGCGTCCGTCAAGCCGCCCGCGATCTCGTCCAGCAGCAGGAGCTTCGGCCTGGCGGACAGCGCGCGGGCCATTTCCAAGCGCTTTCGCTCCAAGAGGGTGAGCGCGCCAGCACGGATGTTGGCCTTGGGCAAAAGGCCCGTCGCTTCCAGAACCTCGATGGCATGAACTTCCGCCGAACCGCCGCTCAACCGGGCCCCTTGGGTTGCACCGACGAGGGCATTCTCGAAAACCGTCATTCCGCCAAAGGGCTGCGGGATCTGAAACGAGCGGCAGATTCCCAGCCTGCAGCGCTCGGCTGCCGACACGCCAGTGATGTCAGCCCCGCCAAACTCGATCCGCCCGGCGTCGGGCCGCAAAGCGCCAGTGATCAGGTTGAACAGCGAGGTCTTGCCGGCGCCGTTCGGTCCCAGAACGCCGATGGCGGCACCCCGCTCCACGACAAAGCTCGTCTGATCGGCAACGACAACGGCGCCGAACGACTTGCTGAGATCCGAGACCGACAGCAAGGCCGACAAGACCCCGGCCCTCCCCTCTCAGCTTAGCAGCTTCAGCGTGCCGCCGACCGGAATCTGCGGCGCGTGGGCATTGGTGGTCACGACCAGATCGAAGCCGTCGCCTTTCTTCTGCCACTGGCCCGCCACAAGCGGAGTCTTGGTGACGTTCGGAACCGGCCCGCCCGCCCAGTTCACGCCACCCACGATGGTCGAGAGATTCGTCGACTTGATCGCATCGAGCGTGGCCATCGGGTCATCCAGGTCCGCCGACCGGGAAATCACGTCCCGAACGACCTCGAACAGTGCATGCTTGAACCCGATGGGCTGGGTCCATGGACGCCCGCTGGCAGCCGTGTATCCGTCCGCCAGTTCCTTCGCGCTTTCACCTGTCAGCGACGAATTGAATGGATGCGTCGGCGTCCACCAGATCTCCGAGGTCAGACCGTCGCCGCGGTCGCCGAGCGACTCGATGACGGACGGGAACAGAAGAGCCTTCCCGATCGTCACGACCTTCGGCCGGAAGCCCTGCTGTGCCGACTGCGCCCAGAAGGTTGCGAAGTCCGGCGGGATCATGTTGCCCGTGACGATCTCGCAATCGGCCTCCTTGAAGGCAGCGATGTAGTTTGAAAAGTCGTCATTGAGCGGCTGATAGCGACCGGGGTCGACCAAGGTGAATCCGGCCTCCGCCAGCGGTTTCGGAAATCCAAGTTCCGGATGACCCCAGGCATTGCCGTCCGCATCATTGGGAAAAAGGCCGGCCACGGTCTTGGACACGCCCGAACCGCCCCAGAGATCGAGGAAGTTGGCGATCACGTCTTCGAGGCCCCAGAAGAAATGGTACGTGTACTGGAAACCCTCTGCCGGGTTGCCGTTGCGACCGAAGAAGTAGGGCTGCCACGGGCAGTCGGTCGTAATGCACGGAACCTCGTTGACCTCGGCCTGGTCGGCGACCGGATTGGTCGTGTCAGGAGTCGATGCGGCGACGATGAGATCCACTTCCTCGCCAAGGATCAGGTCGGCAGCCACCTCGGCCGCCCGGTTCGGGTTCGACTGGCTGTCCTTGGAGATGATCTCGACCCCGTAAGACTTGCCGTTGTTGGAGATTCCGTCGGCGAATGCGGCCTCGATGCCCTGCAGGACATGCTCGTCCGCCTCGGCGAACCCCGCCAGCGGCCCGGTGCGAGGGCTGACATGACCAACCCGGATCGTCGGATTTGCCGCATATGCGCGCGTGGATGTCAGCAATGCGGGCACCGCCACCGTCGTGGCAAGACCGCCAAGAACTCGTCTTCTCGTTGTTGCAAGTGCCATTGTTCCTTTCCTCCCTGGATTTGAGTCAGCTGGGCAGAATTGCCTCGAGTTTCGTCAGATGTTCGGCCATCCTCGCCTTCGTCGCGGCCAGGTCTCCGTCACGCCAGTCGCGAAAGCCCGCGCCTGCCGCCATGCCGACGCGGCCCTGGTCAAGAAGCTCTTGCAGATACCGGGACGGAGCAGGCGCGGCTTCGAGGTCGAACAGGACCTGCTTGTGGATGTCCTGAGTCAGCTCGATTCCGATAAGGTCCGCGTTTTCGAGCGGCCCGAGCACGGCCATGCGTCGGCCAAAGCTGGCCTTGACCACCTCGTCCACTGTCTCGGCGGTGCAGACGCCCTTTTCCACGAGCGAAATCGCTTCGCGCCAGAGCGCGTGCTGCAAGCGGTTGCCTATGAATCCCGGCACGTCTCTTTCGACCATGACCGGAGTCTTGCCGACCTCCGAGAGCAGTCCGTGCATGGACTCGGCGCAGGCCGGGTCCGTCCATTTGGTCTTCACGATTTCGACCAGCGGAATCATGTGCGGCGGATTCCACCAGTGCGTGCCCAGTGCCCGATGCCGCGACGTCAGCTCCTCCATTATCGCCGTGATCTGGATGACGGACGTGTTCGATGCAAGCACCGCATCCGAGGGCGCGAATTCCTCGACTTCCGCAAAGATCGCCTGCTTGAGCGCGAGCTTTTCCGGCGCCGCCTCGAATACGCTTGCGGCACCCTCTACCGCCGCGCGAAGCGAATCGCATGGTTCAATCCTGTCGAGGGCCTTGGAGACTTCTGGTTCGTTCGCGCCGAGTAGCCGCAAGCTCTCGGCAATCCTCTCGGGAGCAGATTGCATCATCTCGCTGGAAGGATCGGTGATCGTGACCCGCCGCCCGGCCCGCGCGAATGTCAGGGCGATCCCGTGGCCCATCAGGCCGGCGCCGATTACAGCGATCTGACGATCCCCGGTCATTCTCCTACCCTGCCGTATAGCCACCGTCGGCGTAAAGAACGTGTCCGGTGTAAAAATCGGACGCGCTTGAGGCCAGGAACAGAAGCGGCCCGGCCAGGTCCTCGGGTTCTCCAAGCCGCCCCTTTGGAACGCGGGACAGAAACCCCTTGCGAACGGCCTGTGCGTCTTCGTTGTCCTCGAACATCCACGCGGTCAGCGGCGAGCGGAAGACCGTCGGCGCGATCGCGTTCACCGTGATGCCCGTTGGCCCGAGCTCGCATCCCAAAGCCTTGGTGATTCCGTCCACTGCGGCCTTGGAAGCGCAGTAGGCGGTGTATCCGGCGGGATGCCCCAGCAGGCCCCTTGCGGAGGACATCAGCACGATCTTGCCGCCTTCTCCCTGGGACAGCATCCGCCCGGCAGCCGCGCGCGCCATCAGCCAGCTCTGCGTGACATTGGCATCCATCACGGCATCGAAGGTCGAGGGGTCCATCTCGTCGATCCTGGCGACCCTGTTCATGCCGGACGCAACAACGAGAATGTCGAGGCGGCCGAACGCCGCGGCCGTTTCCGCCACGAGGATCTTGCAGGCCTCTTCGCTATCAGGACGGGAATTGACTTCGTGAATCTCGCCCTTGCAGGCAGCCGCCACCTGCTTCAAGGCGTCGGCGTTTCCGCCTGCAAGGACGACCTTGCAGCCGGCACCGGAAAGACATCGCGCAGCGACCCCGCCGAAGGCACCGGTGGCGCCCGTGATCAATGCGACCTTTCCGGACACGTCGAACAGGGAGAGAGGATCGTCCAGTGACATCGGCCTACTCCGGTCTCTTGCCGCCGGGATACGGAATCACGACGATCATCTTGCAGACGTGGTTGCTGCGGTTCTCGATCTTGCGAACCTCGTTCGGCGCGATCCTGCAGCTGTCCATCGGCTTCAGCACCGTTTCCTGACCGTCAATGATCACCGTCATCTCGCCTTCGAGCACGACATAGACCTTCTCGAACGGCGTTGAATCCGGTCCGGCTCCGCCGCCCGGCAGGAACTGGGACAGGCCGACCCACTGGTTTTCCGGGCCCCCGTCCTCGAAGCCCTGAAGCCTGAGCCCGGTGACGCCCCAGTGGTTCGGGGCATCATAAGTTTAGGCATCGGCAAATCGCTTGACAAGCATCAGAACGCCTCCCCGGCCTCGATGCGATAGTTCTGCCCGGGATCCATCATCGCGACGAGGCGAATGATGCAACCGTCTCCCCGATCCCAGTTCCAGGGAAAGAATGCGAAGGTGCAGCGCCTGCCGGTCACCCGGTCAAGGTCGCCTCCGACATTCTCGATCCCGAGGATGCCGTTCGAGAACAGCTTGTTGTGCACCGGCTCCCACTCCGGGAAATCGTCACTCCAGTCGCGTCCGCCCGACCATTCGCGGTACTCCGCTTCTAGGTGCGGCAGGATCGGGCCGTTTCGCTGCGGACCGATCGCGGTGGCCAGCGGGTGGTCGTTGGCCTGAGTGTCGTGGCCCACGACCTTTATTCCCTTCTCCACCATCCAGTCTGCCGCCGACGGCACCAGGCCCGGACAGTATGCGAAGTAATCGCCATCCTCGTACTGCTTGTGCCAGCCGGTGTTGATGATCAGGACGTCGTTCTTGCGGATCGCATGTCCGCACGCCTTCTCAAGGTCGTCGCCCGTGATCGACTCCCACTTCTTCTTGGGCACGTTCACCACCAGCCCGGAGCCGAAGAAATGCGGCAGCGGCACCTCGTCGATGAACGGCGTGCCCTGGACCACGTGGGCCGGAGCGTCGATATGGGTGGTCACGTGCATGGTGGTCGTGATGGTCTGGCTGAGCACGCCGGACTTGGCCATGTAGTGCTGCCGATCGATCTGCACATCCTTGAAATACGGCCAGTTCGGACACTGAAAGCCGTAGCGGTGGCTGAGATTCACGAACTTCAGCCCCATGTCGTTGTCGTCGTTTGCCTGGAAATCTATTCCGCGAATGGTGACGCTCATCGTTTCTCCCCAAAATGCAGCATCTTATTCCCGCATTATGGTACATTTGTATCGCATTGCAGTCAAGTGTTGCCTTGCCGTCGTTGCCCCGATAGGCTGCAGGGGAACGAAACCAAGGACACGCAGCACGGGCGGCGGAGCATTGGACGGAGAATCAACCCATAGGAATCAGGGCATTCAGGTCATTTCCCGGGCCGCGGACATTCTCCGTCTTCTGGGCCGCGAAACGGACGGCCTCAGCCTTGGACAGATCGCAAAAAGCGTGGCCCTGCCGCGTTCCACGGTGCAGCGCGTTGTCGCCGCGCTCGCCTTCGAGGGATTCATCTCGACCGAAAAGGGATACGGGGGAATCCGGCTGGGCCCGGAGATTCTGAACCTCGCCCAAGCCACGGCATCGGACATGAAGGATCGGCTTCGCCCGGTCATGAAGCGGATCTCGGAAGAGACCGGCGAGACCGTCGACCTTGCCGTCCTTGACGGAAACAAGATGCTCTTCATCGACCAGATCGTGGGCAGCCAGCGGCTTCGAGCGGTGTCAAGAATCGGGGAGACGTTTCCGCTGACGACAACTGCGAACGGAAAGGCGGCGCTGGCCTGCCTGCAACAGGAGCATGCCGAAAAGCTGATCCTTGAGGAAATCGTGGGGCACGGTTCGAACTCGAGGACGCCAGGCGAAATTCTGGGTGAAATCGAGCAGATCAGGGATGGCGCCTTGGCCAAGGACGAAAACGAGCATTCTGACGGGATCTGCGCACTGGGATTCGCGATCAAGGACTCGAACGGCGACATATTCGCCCTGTCAACACCGGTTCCGAGCACCCGCTACGAGCACCTGAAAGACACCCTGACAGAAGTGCTGGGCCGATGCCTGACAGAATTGCGGTGAAGCGGAAACTGCAGCAGCGAATTGCCCAACCTCGACCAATGGTCCCCATCAGGTCCTGCGATTCGCCTGGCCCGTCACCTTTCGCAGTGACTTGACAGGCTACCCTCTATTGGGGAACACGGTCGCGAATCCTTCCGGATGGATGCTGGCAATCAGGATCAATTCGATCGGATGATGCAAAGGTCAAACGAGAGCGAGAAATGAGCGGACAAGCAGACCCCGAAGCACAAGAGCAGAAGTACACGATGGGCTACGACGAGGAGTTTCAGGTGCTCCTGCGTCGCAGGAGTGCAGCCAACAGTGCTTCCCACCTCATGCCGAGGCTCAGTTCAGGCATGCGCCTTCTTGATGTGGGCTGCGGCCCTGGCACGATTTCGATGGGCCTGGCAGACGCCGTGGCTCCTGGAGAGTTCGTCGGTGTCGACATCGAAGAGTCCCAAGTCGAAATGGCCACGGCTGCGGCGTCTGCCGGCGGCCACAGGAACGCAAAATTTCAGGTCGCGGACGCCGTGGAACTTCCATTCGAGAGCAATTCCTTTGATGTCGTTCACTCCCATGCGGCCATAATGCACGTGCCGGACGCCGGCGCTGCCGTTGCGGAAATGATGCGTGTCCTGAAACCAGGCGGGATCATATCGAGTCGGGACGTGATCCTGTCCTCATGCTTCACCGAACCAAAGCACGGTGACTTCGACAATGCATGGAAGGCATTTGGCAAACTCCTTTCCGCAAACGGCGGACATCCAGAAATGGGAAAGGAAATCAAGGGCGTGCTTCTTGCCACGGGTTTTTGCGACCTTTCGGTGAGTGCGTCATTCGAGTGTTTCGCGGCCAAGGAGGATGTGGATTTCTTTCACGGGTTCGCTCAGGGATGGTTTTTTTCTGACCAAACCATGGCAGCAGCCCAGAAACTTGGCGTGGCCAGTGCCGAAGACTTGGACCGCTGGCGCGGCCTGCTCGACCAATGGCAAGCTGACCCGGCAGCATTTTCGACGATTGCCTGGGGCGAAGCACTCGGCGTCAAGCCTCGCTGACAGCGCAGCAAGTACTTCCAGGCATTGAACCCCGCTCGGCGGGCATGGCATGTCATGTCTTTGCAGGACTTGGGCACCCGGCCGCTCGAATTATAGGGCGGTTTGCCGGGCATAGGCACCGAGAAGTGTTTGGCGCATGCCCAATGTCAGGAGCTCTGCAGACATCGATGGACGCACCCGGCTGGCGGGGCATCCGCCTCGGCATACAGCCGCGCAGCGGGCTTGCCCGGCCGTTTCAGACAAGAGCGGGCCCGCCCGGAACCAATGTTGCCCAAAGCAAATCTCATGGCGAACCCGTCCGTTCAGCGACGCGATGACGCCAAAGGGCCGTTGAGCCAGGTCGAGTACTCTTGGGTCTGTCGAACTTCGAACACGTTAGACCCTTCTATGCTCACTTGGATTCCTGCAAACACGGCGACCGGGAAGGGAGCTGCATGGAGAAACTAAATTCAACGGAACCAACCGAGCAGCACCTTCAGGAATTCGCGCATTTCAGGTGAGGCCGGCAATGCCCAAACCACCGCCGGGCACTTGCAATGCCGCGAGGGTCACGACCTGTTCAGTCTTCGAAGAATTCCGCATGCGACTTACGGATTCCTGCAATGACATCGTCAAGCCGGGACAAGTGTGCCTTGATCGCCCCGATCAACTCAACCTCATCGCGCCTGCGGAGTGCATCCGCGATCAGCGTGTGGTCCTCGAGGAGTTCCTCCATCGTCGCCGGTTCGGAAAGGCTCAGGACACAGATGCGATCAACTGCCGCCTTGTTCTCGGCAATGGTGCCAATCATCAAGGCGCTGTCGCCGGCATCGCAAAGGTGCTGGTGGAAGTCGTAGTCCAGTGCATGGAATCGCTCCACGTCGCGCCTTTCTATCGCCGCCTGCTGATCTTCCAGGTCCTTTCTCAACCTCTCGTCGTGCAGCGGAGTGGCCGACCTGCAGGCCCGCCGCAGGATTTCGCATTCCACTGCCATGCGGATAAACCGCGCACGCTTGATCTTCTCCGAGGAAAACTGCCGAACCACGGTCGCCTTTTGCGGGCGAACCAGCAACAGGTCCAGATTCGCCAAGCGGATGAACGCTTCGCGCACCGGTTGGCGGGACACGTCGAACTGCCCCGCAACCTCGATCTCGCTGATCCGGGTCCCTGGCAGGAGCCGCAACGACACGATCTCGCCATGCAGGTAGTCAAAAACATCGTCTGCGTTCGTCCTGCGGTCAACTTTTGCCAATGACTGCGCCATAGAGACTTCCTTGTGCCCATGCGTCACTACCATACCAGATTGCACAAAAAAAGCCGATACAGACCCGGCACTGCACTTCGGAAACTCTGGAAGGCACTTTGCGACAGTCGACACTTCGCTCCACCGCACTTTCCTGAATTGCTGGCACTGGTCCCGAACCGCCGCCCCTTTCGACCCTCGACGGCAGCGCTTGCCTCGATGTCGTTCCAACGCCACGCCGTGGCGGGCAAGTGCCTGGAAGCTGCGCTGGCCAATGTCTTGAGGAACCTGTCAGGGGATAGACATGCCAGCGCCGCGTCAACCCTATCAGCTGCGGACCTCACAGTGCTTGCTCCGCGGACTTGCCTCGACAGGAGAGACTGCCCGAGATGTTCAACACCGGAAACGGGCCTGGTTGCACGCACCGCCGAAGTCGCTCGGAGTGAAGTCCGACCTGCGGCCCGGGCACATTGCATTCCCAACCCGTTTCGCCAAAGATGGCGGCCAGCATGGACAAGGAAGATATCCCTTTCGACGAAATGTTCATGGCCGGCGGCGGCATCCGTTGGCCCTATTCGGGCTATCATCAATGGCTGGAAGACCAGCACGTCCGACGCCTTCAGCAGAAGTCCTCAGAAGCCGATGCGCTGTTCCGAAGCGTCGGCGTCACGTTCAACGTCTACGGCAACAAGGACGCCGACGAACGGCTGATTCCGTTCGACATCGTTCCCCGAATTATTTCGGCAGCCGAGTGGTCGAAGCTGACTCGCGGGATCGAACAACGGATCAGGGCAATCAATTCATTCCTGCACGACATCTACCACAGGCAGGAAATCATCCGGGCCGGCACTCTGCCTGCCAAACTCGTCACCGGCAATTCAGCTTTCTTGCCGCAGATGATCGGAGTCACGCCGCCCGGCAACGTCTATACGCACATCGTCGGGACCGACATCATCCGAACCGACGAAAGTGAATTCCTCGTCCTTGAGGACAACGCCCGAACGCCCTCAGGCGTCTCCTACATGCTGCAAAACCGGGAAACGATGCTGCAGATGTTTCCTGACCTGTTTTCAGCCGTAAGCGTGCGGCCGGTCAGCGATTACCCAAGATTCCTTCGCAGGTGCCTGTCCGATTGCCCGCCTCCGCGCTGCGAAGGCAGGACGGTCATAGGAGTGTTGACGCCAGGCATTCACAATTCTGCCTACTTTGAACACGCCTTTCTTGCTGACCAGATGGGAGTAGAACTCGTCGAAGGCCATGACCTCCGCGTTGTCGACGGGCGCATCGCCATGCGGACGATTCGCGGTTATGTGCCCGTAGATGTCTTGTACCGGCGTGTAGACGACGACTTTCTTGATCCCTTGAATTTCCGACCCGATTCCCTGCTCGGCGTTCCGGGAATCCTGGACGTCTACCGCGCCGGCGGCGTGACATTGGTGAATGCCCCAGGCACTGGAATTGCCGACGACAAGGCCATTTATTCATACATCCCGGACATCATCCGGTTCTACACCGGCGAAGCTCCACTCCTGGGCAACGTACCGACCTGGCGCTGTTCGGAACCGGACCATCTGGCCTACGCGCTCGAAAATCTCTCCGAACTGGTCGTGAAGGAAATACACGGTTCGGGCGGCTATGGAATGCTCGTCGGCCCTGCCGCCAGCAAGCAGGAGCTCGAGGATTTCAGGCAGCTCCTGTCTTCCCGGCCTGACAACTACATCGCGCAGCCGACCATGTGCCTTTCGACAGTACCGATCTTTGCCCGAAGCGGGCTTGCGCCCAGGCATGTCGATCTTCGACCCTTCGTCCTGGTTTCTCCCAACAGGATACATATCTCGCCAGGCGGGCTCACGCGTGTTGCGCTCAAGGAAGGCTCCCTGGTCGTCAATTCGAGCCAAGGCGGCGGGACGAAAGATACCTGGGTACTGGAGGATTGACATGGTCCTGGGTCGAACCGCTGACGGTCTCTTCTGGATGTTTCGCTACCTGGAGCGCAGCGAAAACACTGCCAGGCTGGTCGGGGCCGGTCTGCGGATAGCCCTTACCCGCTCTCGGTCCGGTGCCGAAGAATGGTCTTCAATCATCAGCACCGCCGGTGCGACGGACGCGTTTCTTGCACGTCATCAGGGCTATGAATTCGACGGCGTTGTTGACTTCATGCTCCGGGACCGGAGCAACCCGTCAAGCGTCATGTCACTGATCGAAGCCGCCAGAAACAATGCAAGGGCCGTTCGAACCGCTCTGACGAGCGAGGTGTGGGAAGCCACGAACGAAACCTGGATGTCGCTCCGGAGCGCATTGAAAACGCCCGTAACGCACCACGGACTGCCTGAAGTCCTGAGCCTGATACGCCAGCAGAGCGCCTATGTGAGAGGCGCCCTGCACGGTACGATGCTCAGGAACGAGATGTTCAATTTCGCCAGGTTGGGCACGTTCCTTGAACGTGCCGACAACACCGCCAGAATCCTCGACGTGAAATACTATGTCCTGCTGCCGTCCGTCGTTCACGTCGGTGCACCCATCGACAACGTTCAATGGGAAACGATTCTTCGATCCGTTTCTGCTGAACATTCCTATGACTGGCTGAGCGAAGGCGATCCCGACCCGGCAGGAATTGCGAGATTCCTGATTGTCGACGGCCGCATGCCGCGGTCGATGGCATTCTGCTGCAACCAGATTTTGGAAAACCTGCGTCACCTTGAATCAGACCTGCCGGACCCAGCCCCGAGCCCAAGCCTGACCTTGGCGGAAGAGCTCACCAACAGCCTGCGAAGCCGGGACATCAATGAAGTTCTCGAAGAAGGGTTGCATGAGTTCATTCAGGAATTCATCTCCAGGCTGGGCAATCTGGGCGGCCAAATCGAAACCGATTACCGGTTTCACGCGTGAATTCGGTTCGGAGCCCGACGCATGCTGCTCAAGATTTCCCACAAGACGTCATATCAATATGATCAGCCAATCCGTGTTGGCCTCTTTCAGCTTCGGCTGCATCCGAAGAGCGGCCGGGGGCAAGATGTCCGATCCTGGTCCACGCAAATCGAAGGTGGCGCAAGGGAAGTCACCTTCACGGACCAGTTCCACAACCAGGTAGATCTTGTCAGTGCTCATGCCGACACGAATGAAGTTGTCGTTACCTGTGAAGGCGAGGTCGAGGTCACTGATTCCAGTGGAGTCTTCGGAGCCCATCGCGGAAACGTTCCCTTGTGGCTGTATCTGCGGGAGACGGAAACAACCAGGCCCGGTTCTGGAATTCGCCAATTGGCCGATGACTTTGCCGCTGAGTGGCGAAAGGGTTCCCCTGACAGCGACGACATCAGGTTACTGCATGCGCTGTCGGCCCAAGTCCTGTCCAGGATGTCCTACGAGCCAGGCACGACCGACACGACGACCGGCGCCGAAGACGCTCTGGTCGCCGGAAGGGGCGTGTGCCAAGATCACACGCATGTATTCCTAGCCGCATCAAGGTGCCTTGGTTTCCCCGCCCGCTACGTGAGCGGATATCTCGAAGCTGGCGACAGCGGCAATGAACAGGCCGGACATGCCTGGGCCGAGGTTCATGTCGATGGATTGGGCTGGGTCGGGTTCGACGTCTCGAACGGGATTTCTCCGGACGATCGGTACGTGAGGGTTGCCACGGGGCTTGACTACCAGGACGCCGCCCCCGTCCGGGGAATGCGATCAGGAGATGCAGTTGAATCGATGAAGGTTTCGTTGCAGGTGACCCAGCAATGACTTCGTCTGGGCAAAGCGGTTTCCAGGCCTGGTCCGGACGGCAGGGACTCCCCGGATGACCTATTGCGTCGGCATGCGGCTCAATCGAGGGCTGGTGTTCATGTCGGACACCCGAACCAACGCGGGCATCGACAATGTCTCTGTTCACAAGAAGCTCTTTCGCTGGGACGTGCCTCGAGAGAGGGTCCTGACGGTGATGACGGCGGGGAACCTTGCAACCACGCAAACGGTCATCAACCTCATTGAGGAACAGGCGCAGTCGGGCGACGGCAGCCAGTCCATTCTCAATGCGCCGTCGATGTTCCGGGTTGCCCGGTTGATCGGAAAGATCCTGCGCGAGACGATCCATGAAATCGGTCCTGAAGGGAACGAAGAGTCGTCAGCATTTCGGGCGAGCATAGTCGTGGGCGGCCAGATTCGGGGCGAACCCCCGAGAATGTTCATGATCTACCCGGAAGGGAACTTCGTTGAATCCGGTCCAGACACGCCTTACTTCCAGCTTGGCGATGCCAAGTACGGAAAGCCGATCTTGGCAAGGGCCTATCGTCCAGATTTGTCCTTTGAACATGCGATCAAGCTTCTCATTGTTTCGTTCGATTCAACCATCAAATCAAACCTGTCAGTCGGGCTTCCACTCGACCTCAGCGTCTATGAGGCAGAATCGCTTGTCCCCGGGCCGACGCGCCGCTTTGCGGAGAGCGACCCTTACTACCGGACCATTTCGAAAGGGTGGGGCCAGGCAATTCAATTGGCCTTCGATGCGCTCCCTGACTTTTCGTTTGAGGACAGTTGACTGCCGTTCAATCCGGGAGGCAGCGTCCGCAGCACCGCAACAGAATGTCCGCCACTCGATCTCTTCGCCGTCTCGATCGATCACACAAGCAAAATGGCTCAGCGGTCAGTTGACGCCAGTATAGGCTTCAATTCCTCAAGCACCATATCTGCCGCGTTGATGGCAACTGTCGGTGCAGAAAACTACCATCGCGGAACCATTCTGACGTAGTTGGGAATGTACCGGCGGATTTCCTCCGTGTCGTCCCGATCCTTCACGGAATTCTCCCGATAGAGAGCATGCAGTTGCTGCAGCGCCTCGCGATCCAGCGAAACGCCGAGGCCTGGTCCGCGCGGAACCGCGAGCCGCCCGTCCCTGAATTCAAATCCCTCACCTTCAACCACGTCATGAGCGGTCCACGGATAATGTGTGTCGCAGTCATGGGACAGGTTCAGCGTGGCCGAGGCGACGTGAAGCATGGCGGCAAGGCTGATCCCGAGATGCGTGTTCGAATGCATCGACACTCCCATTCCAGCAGCCGCGCACATCCGGCCCAATGTCACTGCCCCCGTCGCGCCACGCCAGTAGTGATGGTCCGACAGCACGATCTGCACGGCACCCTTCCGGTGCGCCTCGAAGACCTGCTCGAACTCCACCACTACCAGGTTGGTCGCGAGCGGCATGTCCGTCTGTGCCGCAAGCTCCGCCATGGCGTCCATGCCTCGCACCGGATCCTCAAGATATTCCAGGATGCCGCCCAGGGATTTGCAGATCCCTGCAGCCGTCTCGACCCGCCAAGCCCCCATCGGGTCGATGCAAAGGGCGTGATCCGGGAACCGCTCGCGCAGCTTCAGCATGGTCTCGATCTCAAGCTCCGGTTCCAACACGCCGCCCTTCAGCTTCAGCGACCGAAACCCGTGCTCTTCCACGAATGCCTCGGCTTCCTCGACGAGCGCGTTCGGGCACATGACCTCACCGAATAGATCATCACCGAACTGATCGGAGGGCTTGGCAAACTTGAAGAACAGGTAACCCGCAAACCCGACCTCGTCGCGTACGGCTCCGCCGAGCAGGTCACTGACCGGTCGACCGAGCGCCCTGCCCTGCAAGTCCAGACAAGCGATCTCGAACGCGCCGTAGACCACGTCGACCGCCTTGTGGTCCGTGAGCATGGTCGGGCCGTTGATCCCGCCTGCATCCGGCAACGCATCCGACACCCGGCGTGCCAGGTCGTTGAGGTTGAACGGGTCCAGGCCTGTCAGCGCATCCGCCGCCTGCTGCAAGCCAAAGAGGCAACGCGCCTGCCCGTAGGTCTCCGAAACCCCGACCAAGCCGTCATCTGTCTCGATCTCAATGATCGAGCGAAGGAAGTACGCGCCGTGCACGCCCTTGGTGTTAAGCAGGGGCACGTCGGGCACCGCTATCGGCGTGATCCGCACCGTCGCTACACGCATCTCCCGCCTCCGCAGAAACTTCCTATTGTCCTTTCCGCCGAATCAGGCATACTTGTATACAAGTTTGCGAAGCAGGCGACGTCAACGACAGATTGCACGCGCCTCATGCCGACCAGGGGGATGGATGTCAGCAGTTGTCCTGAAGGACATCTACAAGCGCTGCGGCGCCATTCAGGTCGTTCATGGAATCAACCTGGAGGTTGCCGCGCACGAAT
>JAJEGW010000012.1 GCA_022819605.1 Silicimonas sp.
TACATGCTCTATGCGTCGACTGCGGAGACCTGCGGCGTTCCGTATGAATGGATGACGCCGGCCCAGATCAGGGATCGCTGGCCGCTTGTTCGCACCGAAGACCTGAAGGGTGCCATCTTTCACCCGACCGACGGCTACATACATCCCGCCGACGTGACTCAGGCGATGGCAAAGGGCGCTCGCGCCCGCGGCGTTGCGATCGAACGGAAATGGCAGGTCGACAGCTATGCCTGGGATGGCGAGTGCTGGAAGGTGCAGGCCACGAAAATGGAGGAGAAGGGCGGCAACCTGCTGCCCTCTGGCGAACAGGTTTCCATTCATGCCGAGCATGTCGTCACGGCTACAGGCAATCATGCGCAGCGGACAGCCCGGCTCCTCGGGATCAAGATCCCGGCAATCCCCGTGGAACATCAATACATCGTCACCGAACCGGATCCCGCGCTCATGGAATATCGCAAGACGCGGCCCGAACATCCCGTGCTGCGAGACGCTGACGCAAAGTGGTATGTACGCGAAGAACGTGGCGGCTGGATTCTTGGTCCCTACGAACGGAACGCCCCGGCCCGATTCGAGTTCGGCTGCCCGGACAGCTTCCGGGCCGACCTCTTCCCGCTCGACCTGGAGCGGATCGAAGAGGAATACATGTCCATGATTCACCGTATACCTTCTTCCGAGACCGTTGGCCTCAAGGACGATTTCAATGGCCCGATCTGTTACACGCCAGACGGCAATCCCCTGCTCGGGCCCGCGCCAGGATTGCGCAACTTGTGGCTAGCGGAGGGCTTCTCCTTCGGCATCACCGCGGCAGGCGGAACCGGCCACTACCTTGCGCAGCTCATGGTCGAAGGCGAGGCAGAAATCGACATGGCAAGCCTCGATCCTAAACGGTACGGCCCGTGGATGACCACCGAATACGCAATGCGAAAGAACGAGGAATGCTATTCGCACGTCTACATCCTGCATCATCCGGACGAGGAACGTGAAGTCTGCCGGCCGCTCCGCACTGCACCAGCATATGATCGGCAAAAGGCGGCGGGCGCTCAATTCGGGCAGGTCAACGGCTGGGAACGCCCGAACTACTACGGACCGGAGAACGCTCCGGACAGTTTCGACCACGACGCCCGGAGCTTCCGGCGGGGCGCGTGGTGGCAGCATGCGGTCGACGAAGCCAAGGCGATCCGGACAGGTGTCGGTCTGATTGATGCCACCGCGTTTTCCAAGCACGTGGTTCACGGGCCCGGTGCGGCGGCATTCCTCGACTGGTTCACCTGCAACAGGCTGCCCAGGATCGGACGGGTCGGATTGACCTACGCGCTTACTGCACACGGCACGACGCGTTCCGAATACACGGTCATGCGTGAATCCGAGGACCGTTTCCTGCTTGTCTCTGCCGGAGCGTGGCATGCCTATGACAGGGACTTTCTCCTGAAGGCTGTCGAGGACAAGGAAGCGGAACTTGGCCGGATCAATGTCGAGGACTGGACGGCACGGCTGGGCGTGTTCGCCATTGCGGGGCCGAAATCCCGAGACGTTCTCACGGCCCTGATTCGCGATCCGGAGCCCGATGCGGCCTTGTCGAACACCCGGTTCCCGTGGCTATCGCTGCGGCAGGTTGAATTCGGGATGTGCCCGACGCTTGCTGCACGCATGGCCTATACGGGAGAACTAGGCTGGGAGCTGCATCATCCGATCGAGATGCAGAACCATCTCTGGGACCGATTGATGGAAGCCGGCGCACCCCATGACATGAAGCTTGTCGGGGCGCGGGCCCAGAACTGGCTCCGGCAGGAAAAGTCCTACCGCGCATTCGGAACCGAACTCGGTCGCGACGCAACGCCCCTTGAAGCCGGCCTGGACCGTTTCGTCGATTTCGAAAAGGACTTCCACGGCAAGGCAAAGATGATGGAGACCGGCATCCGATTCAAGTGTGTCACGCTGCTGGTTGACGGACCGGCGGACGCGGACCCGTGGGGCCGGGAAGCGCTTTATTCGGGAGAGAGAAGGGTCGGGCGCCTGACTTCCGGCGGCTACTCCGTGCACTTCGGAAAATCGATTGCAATGGGATATGTCGGGCCGGATCAGACACAGCCCGGGGCCCGGCTGAAGGTCAGGATGCAGGACAAGCTCTGGGACGCGGAAGTGACGGATGACAGTCCCTATGATCCGAAGAACGCGGCGATGCGCATCGACGGATAGGCGGCGCTGCCTGCAGACCAGGCTTCCCCGCCTCAGGTGGCGAGCTGTGCGTTCCGGATCTCCTTCTTGATCCGTCGTGCCTTGTCGCTCAGGTCGGCATCCTTCGCCTTCATGAGAAACGCATCCAGACCGCCCTTGTGATCAACGGTGCGAAGTGCAGCCGCAGACACCTTCAGGCGAAAGGTCCGGCCTAGCGATTCGGACATCAGCGCCGTCTCCGTCAGGTTCGGCAGGAACCTGCGCTTGGTCTTGTTGTTGGCATGGCTGACATTGTTGCCGACCATCGGACCTTTTCCGGTCAATTCGCAGCGACGCGACATGGGCCATCTCCTGATCAGGTTCGGAAGGCTCAAGGCCCCCTCAAGGCAAACGGGCAGTGCCATCGGCGCTGCCCGGGAATCCATCCACGGGTGATAGGCCGCCGCTGCCGGAACGTCAAGCCTTGATGCGCGCGATTCCCGCAGCCGGACCCTGAAGGTCCAGATAGCCGCGACGTCCTTCAGGAACCTGCCGTTCGCCCGAGGCGGGACAGTGCCTCTCTCGCCGCCGCACCAGGAGCACGAGTTCCTTCTGCAACGGCGCTCCGAAGTGCCTTCATTGCCGTTTCGGATTTTCGATCCGCCTCGAAATGTCGGAACAGTCCCCTGCGCACCTCGTCCTCGAACCAGCGGCAAGCCTGCTCACTGCGTCGCTCGTCCCAGAATCCGCTCGCCTTGCGGAATTCAGCCAGCACCGTGATTTCGTCCCAGGCCTCACGCAATCCGGTCTCTTCAAGCGCGGATACGGGCATGGCCTTCGGAAAGTCTTGCGGATCGCCCTTTCGCTGCTTGAGAAGCCTGAGTGCGCTGGAATAATCCGCGACTGTCCGGCCAGCGGCAGGCTTAAGGTCCCCGTCCGACTTGTTCACGAGGACCAGGTCCGCGATTTCCATAATGCCACGCTTCACGCCCTGGAGTTCGTCCCCGCCGCCCGGCGCTATCAGGAGGGCGAAAATGTCCGACATGTCTGCCACTGCGGTTTCGGACTGGCCGACGCCCACTGTCTCAATCAGGACCACGTCGAAACCGGTCGCCTCGCAAAGCGCGACGGCATCCATCGTGCGCCGGGCGGTCCCGCCGAGATGTGACTGGCTTGGAGACGGACGTATGAACGCCCCAGGCTCGCGTGAAAGCCGTTCCATGCGAGTTTTGTCGCCTAGAATCGATCCCCCTGATCGAGCCGAGGACGGATCCACGGCCAGGACAGCGACGCGCTTGCCAAGTTCAGTCAACATGCAGCCGAAAGCTTCGATAAACGCTGACTTGCCTGCCCCAGGCGTACCGGAAAGCCCGATGCGCAATGAATGCCTGCCGGACTCCGTCACGGCATCGAGCAAATCCTCGGCACGCTCCCTGTGATCTTCGCGGCCGCTTTCGACAAGTGTGATGGCGCGCGCCAATGCACGCCTGTCCCCATTCAGCAGGGCACTTACCAGTGTTTCGGTGCTGTCCGTCATCGTGCGGCGGAACTTGGCGCGGACCGGGATGAGTGTCCAGATGCTCGACGAATTCGGGTCTTGAAGAATCCGAGCCAGCTCATGGCGGATCGGGGCATCCGCGACGCTTTGCGTCGAGGCCGGGCGTGGCCACGACGGGATCTTCTGGCCAATGATGCTTTGGATACCGTCCCTTCATTTCCTTTCGGACTTCGGCATAGGTGCTTGCCCAGAAGCCGGGCAGGTCCATCGTGGTTTGAACCGGACGGTCAGCCGGCGACAGCAGCGTGACGCAAAGCGGCCTGCCCGCAACCGAAGGATGATGCCTGGTGCCGAAAAGTTCCTGGACGCGCAACCTGACTTCCGGCTCGGGGGCAGTGTAATCGATCATGACTTTACGACCGAGCGGTGTTTCGTATTTCGGCGGCGCCTCGCGGTCGAGAACCTTCACTTGCTGCCAGTCCAGCATTGCGCGCAGGCTTGGCAATACGTCAAAGGCCTTCCAGCCAGAGGCGGTGCGCACGTTGCCCAGATGCGGAAGAAGCCAGTCTCCCAGCGTATCGAGGAGAATCTCGTCCGCCATGTCCGGCAAGTCGTGACCGGCCGCACGAAGCGCCGCCACTCTCGCCTGGAACTGACGCGCCACAGGTGACAGTGACAGGCCAAGGAGCCTGATGCCGTCCAGCATCGCGCGGGAAAGTTCGGCAGGAGGCACATCCTTCCAGCGCCGGGACGAAAGGACGATTGCCCCTAGACGCTCCTCTTCCACGGCAACGACGCGCCCTGACGGACTGGACCAGCGCACCGCACGATTCCATGTCACTCGATCTCCAAGGACATCCCGCAACGTGCCCTCCGAAACGGGAAGCGCGGTGCGAACCGTAGCCTCTGTCGGATGGCCATCGGTACCGGCTACGACCAGAAGCGAACTACCGGCCAGAGGATCGCCCGCATCCATTTTCGCCCCTTTCCCGCCGGAGAGAAGCCAACGCGGATGTCTTCCCTTCCTGCGCAGCGCGATGCGATCCGGGAATGCCAGGGCCGCTTGCGCCGACGGGTCGGAAATTCGAGTGTCCGGCGCGATTTTGGAAAGCCTGGATGACTCCGCACGGATCCTGTCGAGGGTCGGGTCGCGATGCCGGGACGCAAGCGCGTCGAGACGGATCGAGAGATCGGCCCCTGCAGTTCTGAGCGGGTCACGGTCGGACAGCAATGCGGCGAGCGGAGCCGCCGACTTTCCAGCGAGTGCCAGCATGTGGCCAAGTCGGGGATGCAGGGGCAAACGAACCAGGACACGACCGTGATCTGTGATGCGCGTCCCTTCCAATGCGCCAAGCTCGGCGAGAAGCGCCCTCGCATCCGAAAGGGACCCTTCTGGCGGAGGTGTCAGAAAAGAGAGCTCGCAGGCGCCCCATTCGGCAAGCTCCAGCGCGAGCCCGGCGAGATCGGCGGTTTCAATTTCGGGAGGCGGAAAGGGTGCCAGTGCACCCTCCTCGCCCTTGGTCCAGAGCCGGTAGCAGATCCCGTCCGCGACACGGCCCGCACGGCCCTGCCGCTGCTCGGCCTCGGCACGGGCGACACGTTCGGTAACCAGTCGAGACATGCCCGATCCTGGATCAAAGCGTGACCGGCGCGTGTAGCCGCAGTCAATCACGACACTGATGTCGGGGATGGTCAGCGAAGTCTCGGCGATAGAAGTGGCCAGCACAAGCTTGCGCCTGTCGGTCGGTTCAAGTGCCCTGTTCTGTTCGGCGAATCGAAGTGACCCATAGAGCGGCAAGATCGCGTTGTCCGGCAAGTCGAGTGCGGCAATGACGCTGCGAATCTCTCTTTCGCCGGGCAGAAACGCCAGCATGCCTCCCCTTGTCTCCATGGCAGCCGTCTTGATCAGAGACACCATGCCGGATTCGACCGGTCCGCTCCGAGGCCGGCCAAGCCAGCGGGTTTCTACGGGATAGCTTCGCCCTTCCGACGTGATGACTGGAGCGTCTCCCATCAATTCCGCCACTGGCGCGGCATCGATGGTTGCGGACATGACCAGAAGCAACAGGTCTTCGCGAAGCGCCGCCCGGCATTCGAGGGCCAGCGCGAGACCAAGATCCGTATTGAGCGAACGCTCATGAAACTCGTCAAAGATCAATGCCCCAATCCCCTTGAGGTCGGGGTCCGCCTGGATCATGCGGGTCAGGACACCTTCGGTAACCACCTCGATCCTAGTCGCCTTCGAAACGCGCGTCTCGCCTCGAACGCGATAGCCGACAGTCTGGCCGACTTTCTCGGAAAGTGACGTCGCCATGGTTCGCGCCGCCGCGCGGGTTGCCAGCCGTCTCGGCTCAAGCATGACGATGCGACCTTGGGTCAGGCCCGCTTCGAGCAGGGCAAGTGGCACGCGCGTGGTCTTGCCAGCTCCCGTCGGCGCCCGCAAAACGGCCTGTCGGTGACTTGCCAGTGCATCCGTCAATTGCTGCAACGAGTCTTCGATTGGAAGGCGATCGACCATGTGGCAGGAGTAGCGAAGCAAATCCGAATTTGAAACGCCCGTCAGCGGGACGCAGATGCACGCGGGCTCATGCTCGACCCTTGCCGTCCCAATCTCGTTGGTCGAGGCACATCGTCGCTCCAGCGACATTCCAGTTCCCGCGCCTCAATTCACCACCTGGCAAGCGCTTCCTCGTCCTCATCTCTGGCCGCAACCCACCTTTCTCCGTCGGGACCGGTTTCCTTTTTCCAAAACGGAGCGCGAGATTTCAGGTAATCCATCAGGAACTCTGCCGCCGCGAAGGCGTCCGCGCGATGACGCGCGGCCGTGGCGACCATCATGATCTGTTCGCCGGGTTCAAGCCGGCCGTAGCGATGGACGATTACGGCACCCAGAAGCGCCCAACGTTCCATTGCCTCCATGCGAATCGCCTCCACGGCCCTTTCGGTCATGGCAGGATAATGCTCGATCTCCATGGCTGTGAGCTTTCCGCCGTCGTCTCGCACCAGACCCGAAAAAGTCACGATGGCACCGGCGCCTGAAACCGAGTTCGCGAAGCGCCGAACTTCGGCACCCATGTCAAAGGGGGATGACTGGATGCTGACGGTCATCCGCCCGTCATCGGTGGGAAGAACGCGACCTCATGCGCTCCGGCCAGCGATGCATCCATAGCTGCCAAGTCCTGGTCAATCGCCACGCGAACAGCAGTCATGTCGGAAAACGCCAACGCATGCGCCTCGCTCCGTGTCCGGAGCTCCTCCACCAGTTCCGTCACGGTCGCGGCATCGGTTTCGATCTGTTCTGAACGCTCTCCGATACGTTCTCGAAGCCATGCGAAATAGAGCACGTCTATCATTGTCCGTCCCTCAAGTACGGAAGCCCCTTGCGAAAATAGTCAATGCCGGAAACGAGAGTCAGAACCGTCGCGACCCAGAGCAGGACAACACCGACCCACCATGTTCCATCAGTAGCAAACCGGACGAGTTGCTCGGCTTGCTGCGCATTGCCCCCGGTGCCGGCGGCGAACATGTGATTGAAGGCTCCCGAGGCGAACAGGACTGCAATGGCGATCATCTGCGCAGCCGTCTTCACCTTTGCGACCCAAGTGACAGTGAGCGCCCCAGACGCGTCGCCAAGAAACTCCCGCAGACCCGAAACAAATACCTCCCGGAACACGATGGCGGTGGCTGGCAACAGGATCCAGGCATTCAGTCCGGACTGTGCCGTGATCACCAGCAGCGCAATGACGACCATGGCCTTGTCGGCAATCGGGTCGAGCATGGAACCGAATCTAGTTTCCTGCTTCCAGCGCCGTGCAAGGTAGCCGTCAATGAAATCGGTGACGGCAGCGCCCACGAAAAGAAAAAACGCAAACCAGTCCGCCCAGGGACGCGCAAAGTACAGGAACATCACACCCACGCCCGGGGCCGCCAAAAGCCGCAGCAACGTCAGCACGTTCGGGATCGTAAAGGTCATGCTCAAGACTTAGTCCCAAGGCGGACAATTGGGAAGTGCCCGCATTGCACCCGTCGGGCCGGCGCGTGGCCCGTCGCGGTCGTCGGCGCGTCAACTCCCTTCGTGAAAGAAGTCGTAGATATTCTCGGCCGTTCTTGCCGAAATCCCTTCAACTGCCTTGAGGTCCGCCAGTCCGGCACGGCTCACCGCCTTGGCTGAACCGAAATGCGCCAGAAGCGCGCGTTTCCGTGCAGCACCCACGCCTGGCACGTCATCCAGAGGAGTCGCCCCGATGGCCCTTGAGCGCCTATGCCTGTGCGCACCGATGGCAAATCGATGCGCCTCGTCGCGCATGCGCTGCACGAAGTAGAGAACGGGGTCGCCGCGCCTCAATGCGAACGGCCGTGCACCCTTGCGATGAAACTCTTCCTTGCCCGCATTGCGATCGATGCCCTTTGCGACCCCGACCACGGGCATGTCGTCTACGCCAAGCTCCGTCAGGACATCATGAACTGCACGCACCTGCCCGTCGCCGCCGTCAATCAGGAGCAGGTCCGGCCAGGCTTCCGTCTGCCGATCGGGATCCTCCTTGAGAAGCCGCTTGAAGCGACGGGTCAGCACTTCGCGCATCATCGCGAAGTCGTCACCTGGCGCCAGTTCGGAATCCTTGATGTTGAACTTGCGAAACTGGCTCCGAAGGAACCCCTCCTTGCCCGCGACGATCATGCTGCCGACTGCGTGTGCGCCCTGAATGTGGCTGTTGTCATAGACCTCGATGCGCTGCAAATCGACATCAAGTTCAAAGGCATTCGCGAGATCTCTCAGAAGCCTCGCCTGGGTGGCGGATTCGGACATCTTGCGGGCCAGGCTCTCGCGGGCGTTTCGCAACGCACCAGCCACGAGTTCCTTCTTCTCGCCGCGTTGCGGGACTGATATCGCGACCTTTCGACCCGACTTTTCCGACAACGCGGCTGCCATGAGATCCGCATCCTCGATGCCGTCGGAGAGCAGGATCAGGCGAGGCGGCTCCTTCTTGTCATAGAACTGGCCGACAAAGGCCCGCATGATCTCCGCCGCCTCGGCCCCGGATCCGGTGCGCGGATAGAAGTCGCTGTTGCCCCAGTTCTGGTTGGCGCGAATGAAGAAGACCTGAACGCAAGCCTGTCCGCCCTCGAGGTGAAGCGCAATGACATCCGCCTCGACCACTCCTGCCGGGTTCACGGCCTGGCTTCCCTGCACGAAAGTGAGAGCCTTCAGGCGATCGCGGAGCGCGGCAGCCGTTTCGAATTCGAGCGCCTCCGCCGCGGTCTGCATCTTTTCGGCGAGCCGTTCCTGGACCATGGTCGTGCGGCCCTGCAGGAAGCGCTCGGCATCCCGAACGAGGGCGGAGTATTCCTTTTCCTTGATCTTGCCCACGCAGGGCCCGCTGCAGCGCTTGATCTGATAGAGCAGGCAGGGTCGAGTACGGCTCTCGAAGGTGGCATCCGAACAATTCCTCAAAAGAAACACCTTCTGCAGCTGGTTGATTGTCCGGTTCACGGCTCCGGCGCTGGCGAACGGCCCGTAATAGTCACCCTTCTCCTTGCGAGCACCCCTGTGCTTCTTGATCTGCGGAAATGCATGGTCCTTGGTCACGAGAATGTTCGGAAACGACTTGTCGTCCCGAAGCAGCACGTTGTATCGCGGCTTGAGCTGCTTGATGAGATTCTGCTCGAGCAGCAACGCCTCGGTCTCGGTCCGGGTCGTCAGGAACATCATCGACGCTGTCTCCCGGATCATCCGCGTGATCCGGGGCGAGTGTCCGCTCGAACGGGCATAAGACGACACCCGGACCCTCAGGTTCCGCGCCTTGCCCACGTAGAGCACGGAACCCTTTTCGTCGAGCATCCGGTAGACTCCGGGGCTCGCATCAAGCGTCTTCAGGCTGGCCTTGACGGCTGCATGCCCACGAACGGGCGATGGTCTCGGTCCTTCAACCATGATTCTCGGACACGCTGCACAAGTTGAGTATCGAAGCAAGAAGAAAGCTGTCCACGAAACCTGTGGATATCTCTGCGGAAAACCGGTGCCGATCGAAGATTCTTCCTTGAATTCAGCACCCTTCGCGAAAATGCCCAAATTTTGGGCGAATTTGCAATGCCTTGATTTCAAACAGTATTTTCTGTCACCTCGTCAATACATTGATAACATTGAAGATTTTGTAACATCTGCGTGACAGTCTGCCGTTACGGTGCACAACTCACGGCGGGTTCGGCGGGTCCCCGGTCATTCCACGCTCCGAATATCGGGCGTTTCCCAAGCCAGATGCTGGCCTCCGTCTGGACAAAGAAGCTGTCCCGTCACAGTTGGCGCATCCAGGAAATATCCAAGCGCCCCAATGATGTCCGTGACGTCGCTCCCCCTGTTCAGGATTGTGCTTCGGCGCTGGTTCGCGAAGTGCACACGCGACTGGCGCGCCGCTTGCAGGGTCGGCCCCGGCCCGATCGCGTTGACGCGGATGGCAGGCGCCAACGCCTGCGCCGACGTCCGGGTCAACGCCCAGAGGGCAGACTTGGCGATGGTGTAGGACGCGAAATGCGGCGTGAGCTTCCTCACCCGTTGATCAATGACGTTGACGATCAGCGCCCGGGCCGTGAGTTCGTTCCATTCGCCGCCGGCTTCCGGTTCCGGGGCCTGTCCGGCAAACGCCTGCGTCAAGACGAACGGAGCCCGGAGATTCGACTCGATGTGCCTGTCCCAGCTTTCGCGCGTGCAAGTGTGAACCGTGTCGTATTCGAAAATGGATGCCGAATTGACCAGCACGGTCAGCGGCCCGCCAAGAGCCTCGACGGCATTCGGCACCAATCCCTGCATTTCCTCCTCGACGGTCAGATCCGCTTCCAGCACCGCGGCCTTCACGCCCAGCTCGCTTGCCGCGACCGCGACAGCGTCGGCTTCGTCCCGCGATCTGTGGCAATGCACGACGACATCCAGCCCGCGCCCAGCGAGGTAGAGCGCCATCGCGCGCCCAAGGCGCCTGCCCGCGCCCGTCACGAGTGCCTGACCATTCATCCGTGCCGCACCACCAAGATTACGTATACGACATATATGACCGTGAACAGCGCTCCGAAACGGCGCGTCATTTCCCACCTGCCAGAAGCAGGATTGCCAGTCCCGCCGCGCCCGTGATCCAGACCAAGCGTCAGGACCTTCCGCAGGAGCATGGTCCCTTGCCAATCCGGTATCGTCCGCAACCGGCGCACTTTTGCGCAAGGCCCCTCATGTTGCGCGGCAACAAGAGACGGAGTCTCCCAAACATCGCAAGCAGGGCAATGAAGACCAGAAAGATCGTGACGATCTTCAGCATCATGGGCTCAGACTCCGAAACGCTGGAAAGCCAGACGATCCTCGATCTCGGACATCGCGTCAGCTGCAAGTGACACGCCGAACCTGTTGAGGAACGGACGACGCTGCTCGTAACGCTTGAAAGCGACCTTTTCGCCGTAGACCTCCTTCATTTTCGGCACGAGATGTCCGACCCCATCGACGAGGCCCGTGGCAACGGTCGCCGAGCCCACCCAGACGTCTCCCTTGAAGAGGTCCTCGTCCTCGCTCAGACGCGCACCCCGGCGGGATTTCACGTGGTCGATGAATCCGGCATGAATGTGCTCCTGCAGCACCTTCAGGCGCTTTACGTCTTCCGGCTTCTCGGCCTGGAACGCGTCCAGCATGCTCTTTGTCTCGCCAGCGGTATAGACGCGGCGCTCGATCCCGTGGCGCTCGATGAAGTCCTTCAGGCCGAAGCCCGCCGAAATGACCCCGATCGATCCGATGATTGAATGCCGATCCACCCAGATTTCGTCCGCTGCGCTGGCAATGTAATATCCGCCCGAAGCCGCCACGTCCTCGACAAAGGCATAGACCTTGACACCTTTCTCCTCGGCAAGCCGCCGAATGCGCGCCGAAATCAATGACGATTGCGCCGGACTCCCCCCTGGCGAATTTATGGAAAGTGCCACGGCGGCAGGCTTGCCCTTGGTGAACGCCTTTTCGACAATTCCCGCCAGGCTTGAGTCATTGAGCGTGCCTCGTGTTCGCGCGGCAATCACGCCGTGAAGCTTGAGCACCGACACGACGGGGCGGGATTTGACGAATGGAATCAGTCTCCTCATGGCCTCCATCTAGGCGCACGAGGCGACGGCAACAAGTCGGTATGCCCTCGGGGCCCGATTCCGCACCGTCAACGGACCGGTCGGCTCCGCATTCAGAGCCGGTCACGCAATCAGTCGCGCCCCAGTCCGGCAATCGCGCAACGCCCGAGGCGGGCAGCCCCGACGCGTCAGGACGGATCCCGCCAGCGATTGATGATCGGATAACGCCGATCCAACCAGAAGGATCGCTCGGTCAACCGCACACCGGGTGCCGACTGAAAGCGCTTGTACTCGGCGCGGTACAGGAGTTGCTCCACCTGCTCGACGACCGCGCGTTCGAATCCCAGGTCCACCACTTCGGCGACCGACCTTTCGTCATCGATCAGAGCCGTCAGAATCACGTCCAGATCGGCGTAATCGGGCAGGGAATCGCTGTCCTTCTGACCTTCCTTCAACTCGGCCGTCGGCGGCTTCTCGATCACGACCGGCGGAATCACTGCCTCGTCCGGTCCATTCATCCATGGCCGATGGTTGGCGTTGCGCCAGCGGCAGGTTTCGAAGACCCGAGTCTTGTAGAGATCCTTGACCGGATTGTAGCCGCCAGCCATGTCGCCATAGATCGTGGCATATCCGACGGCCGCCTCCGACTTGTTGCCTGTCGTCAGCAGCATTTCGCCAAACTTGTTCGAAAGCGCCATGAGGATGACGGCGCGCAGTCGTGACTGGATGTTCTCTTCCGTGATATCCGGCTCCCTTCCCTCTAGGAGTGGAGCCAGAGCCTGCACCGTCGCCTCGACCGGCGCCGCGATCGGTACCGTGTCGAGTCGGACTCCAAGCGCCGTTGCCACTGCGGATGCATCGTTCAGCGACTGTCGGCTCGTGTATTTCGAAGGCATCATGACACAGCGCACGTTCTCCGGACCAAGGGCGTCCACGGCAATGCAGGCCACGGCAGCGCTGTCAACGCCACCGGACAATCCGAGAAGCGCCTTCGAGAAACCCGTTTTCCGTACATAGTCCCGAGTGGCTTCGACCATTGCACGATAATCCAGTTCCCACGGATCCGGACATGGCGCGACCTCGCCCTGCAGCGCGCGCCAGCCATCTTGTCGCTCCTCGAATTCCACATGGACAACGGACTCGTCAAAGAAGGGCATCCGAACTGCCATTTCGCAGCCTGGATTCAGGATGAAGCTGCCGCCATCGAATACCTGGTCGTCCTGACCCCCGATCATGTTGAGATAGACAAGCGGCAAACCGGTCTCGATGACTCGCGCCACCATGAGATTCAATCGGGTATCGAATTTCTCCCTGCAATAGGGTGAGCCGTTCGGCACCAGGAGAATCTCCGCCCCCGATTCCGCGAGCGCCTCGGGCACGTCCTCATGCCAGGCATCTTCGCAGATCGGCACTCCGATGCGAATACCGCCGAGGTCGAAAGGGCCTGCCAACGGTCCCCGATCAAAGACCCGGACTTCGTCGAATACCGTCTCGTTCGGCAGGTCGCGCTTGAGATTCCGGCGCACGACGCTGCCATCCTTGAATACGTGAAAGGCATTGTAGAGCTTCCCGTCCTGACGCAGCGGCCCGCCGATCCCGAGTGCCGGACCATCTGCGCAGGCCACGCGCAACGCGTCGAGTCTTGCCTCGGCGTCGCGCACAAACGATGGCCTCATCACGAGATCCTGAGTGTTGTAGCCCGTGATGAACATCTCGGTCAGCATCACCAGATCGGCACCAGCCGCACGGCCCTGCTCCCATGCGGAAAGCGCCAGCGCAGCATTGCCTGCAAAATCCCCGACCGTGGGGTTCATTTGCGCCAGCGTCAGGCGAAATCCTCTTGCCATCATGCCTCTCCACAGGAACTTTCTGCAGGGCCGGGCACTGCAACCACCCCCGCTTTGCTCGCTTGGAGGTCGGAAATCAAGCCTTCCGGTACAATGTCCCGCGAATGCCGGGTGCAATACCCACATAGAGACATTGCCGGCTCAGGCAATGGCAAGAGGAGTCCCCGCAGGGAAAAGCGTTTGCGGGCAAAGGGCCACTCAACTAGTCTCTTCGACATGTGGCAGGCCATCGCGCATCGGGCCGGTGGCACGACTGGGGGGCATGCATGAAGCTGGCATTGGGACTGATTCTTCCACTCGCCGCGGCAGGCCCCGGAGGGGCGCTTGCTCAGGAAGTCGTCACCAAGCAGTACGACGATGGCGGTGTCTATGAAGGCACGTTTAAGGACGGCCAGCAGCACGGGCAAGGAACTTACCGACTACCGAACGGCTACGTCTATGAAGGCGAATGGGTAGAAGGAAAGATCGAGGGTCAGGGGAAGGCGAGCTACAGCGACGGCTCGGTGTATACCGGCCAGTTCGTGGACGGAAAGCCGGAAGGCACCGGAAGAATCATCTTTGCAGAGGGCGGCACGTATGACGGCGAGTGGAGCGACGGCAAGATCAACGGCCGGGGTGTCGCCGAATACGCCACCGGAGTACGTTACGTCGGAGAATTTGTCGATGCGTTGCGTCATGGACAGGGTCGGATGGAATACCCGAACGGCTATGTCTACGAAGGCGAATGGTCGAATGGCGAGAGGGATGGCCAGGGGCGAATCGAGTACGCGGACGGTGCGGTCTATGACGGCACGTTCGTCGGAGGCTTGCGTGACGGCCGTGGATCGTTCGCCATGGCAAATGGCACAAGCTATGACGGCGAGTGGTCCAAGGGCCAGATTCACGGCAATGGACGCCTGTCTCAGCCAAATGGAGACGTCTACGAGGGCGAATTCCTCGAAGGCAAACGCCATGGCGAAGGACGTGTCACATATGCCAACGGAGATCTCTACGAAGGGGCGTTCCAAGCCGACATGCGCGACGGCCAAGGCGTCTTCACCGGCGCAGACGGTTACAGATATTCGGGCACATGGGTCGCAGACAAGATCGAGGGCGCGGGGGAGGTCATCTATCCCGACGGCTCCGTCTACACGGGCACCTTCAAGAACAACCAAGCGCACGGGACCGGAAAGATCGCCTACGCCGACGGAGGCAGCTACGAAGGCGAGTGGGTTGACGGCGTCATCAACGGCAGGGGATCCGTGACATATGCCAATGGCGTCGTTTATGACGGCGAATTCAAAGATGCCCGTATGCACGGAACCGGAAGGATCGTCTTCAGGGACGGCTTTTCCTATGAAGGCGAATGGGTTGTCGGCCAGCGTGAAGGTGCCGGCATCGCGCACTACACTAACGGATCGGTCTACGAGGGCACCTTTGTGAACGGCCGGCGAGAGGGGATTGGCACGATCAGGACCCCCGACGGCTACACCTATGCTGGTGAATGGAAGGCCGGGGAGATCGAGGGCAACGGGGTTGCGACCTACGCGAACGGTGACGTCTATGAAGGCGCGTTCCTTGCCGGCAAGCGCCATGGCTGGGGCACGATGCGTTACGAAAGCGGCTTGGAACTCAACGGCATCTGGGAAAACGGGTCACTGACTTCTGGCTCGGACGAGCCGAACCCGACTGGGGGAAACTGACGCTCACGATCCAAATTGAATGGAGCACCGCGAAGCTTCCTGGGCTTTGCCCTGGATTCCACGGTCAACGGTGCTTTATTCCAGTCGCATCGACTGGCCGCGCGCCCGTGGAAGGAAGCAACCGCCAAATTGCGAATACTGAGCCTTTGACACCCGCTTCCGTAGCGACTAACGTCCGCATCCATGAAACAGGCAAGCCATATCGCACATTTGCGTGCCGATCACCTCGGCCTGCTTCTTCTCCTTAGCCGCCTCTGAGCGTGCCTTTCGGCGCGACCGCTCAGAGGATGCCCTCGCGCCGGGAAACAGACTAGGGAAACAATCTTGCATACGATCAATCTGGCGAAGGGGTTGCCAAGCACAGCGCCCCGCATCAAGGCTCGAACCGCCCCGGGGTGGCGTGAGCGCATGATTGGGCCAGACCCTGCAAGCTGGAGTCAATGGCGACGCGGTTCTTGGCGAATCAAGCCGACAGCCAGCGACATGCCAGCAGTTCGAGGACGGGAAGATGGCTGACAGCGAACACGTATTGATATTCGACACGACGCTGCGGGACGGCGAACAAAGCCCCGGTGCGACCATGAGCCATACCGAAAAGCTCGAAATCGCCGAGCTGCTTGATGAGATGGGCGTGGATATCATCGAAGCTGGGTTTCCTATTGCCTCAGAGGGGGACTTCGAGGCCGTGAGCGACATCTCCAGACTTGCGCAGAACGCGGTGATCTGCGGGCTCGCGCGGGCAAATTTTCAGGACATCGACCGCTGCTGGGATGCCGTGCGGAGTGCCAGGCAGCCACGAATCCACACGTTCATCGGTACGTCTCCGCTTCACCGCGACATTCCAAAGCTCTCGAAGGACGAGATGGCGGAGCGCATCCACGACACCGTGACCCATGCGCGCAATCTTTGCGACAACGTCCAGTGGTCGCCGATGGACGCGACGCGGACCGAATGGGATTATCTCGTGCGTGTCGTCGAGATCGCGATCAAGGCGGGCGCTGCGACGATAAACATCCCCGACACGGTCGGCTATACGGCACCCCGCGAAAGTGCCGGGTTGATCAAGCGCCTGATCGAGGAGGTGCCTCGGGCGGACGAAGTCGTTTTCGCGACCCATTGCCACAATGACCTTGGCATGGCGACGGCAAACGCACTGGCTGCGGTAGAAGGTGGTGCACGGCAGATCGAATGCACCATTAACGGCCTGGGCGAACGCGCCGGCAACACAGCTCTCGAGGAAGTCGTGATGGCGATGCGCGTACGCAGCGACATCATGCCATTCAAGACCGGCATCGACACCACGAAACTGATCAATGTCTCGCGGCGCGTGGCAACCGTGTCCGGGTTTGCCGTGCAGTACAACAAGGCGATCGTTGGCAAGAACGCGTTCGCCCACGAGAGTGGCATCCACCAGGACGGAATGCTGAAGAACTCCGAAACATTCGAGATCATGCGTCCGGAGGATGTAGGGCTCTCGGAAACCAGCATCGTGATGGGCAAGCATTCAGGCCGCGCCGCGCTGAAATCAAAGTTGAAGGAACTGGGCTTTGATCCAGGCGACAATCAGCTGAATGACATTTTCGTTCGTTTCAAGGCGCTCGCCGATCGCAAGAAGGAAGTCTTCGATGACGACCTGATCGCCCTGATGCGAGACCAAGGGACGGACGAAGTACATGACCGCATCAAGGTCAAGTTCCTTCGGGTCATCTGCGGCACCGAAGCGCCGCAGTCCGCCGACCTGATTCTCGAGATCGACGGCGAGGAGAAACGGGGCACGGCGCAGGGCGACGGGCCCGTCGACGCGACGTTCAACGCAGTCAAGAAGCTCTTCCCCCACAAGGCGCGACTTCAGCTCTACCAGGTGCAGGCAGTGACCGAGGGCACGGACGCCCAAGCAACTGTCAGCGTGCGAATGGAAGAGAACGGCCTCATCACCACCGGCCAGTCTGCGGACACGGACACCGTCGTTGCAAGTGCGAAGGCCTACGTGAACGCCCTCAATCGGCTCCTGGTCCGGCGGCAGAGGACCGGTCCTGATGCGGATGTGAAGCAGGTGTCATACCGGGTCACCGGGTGACGTTCCGGTACGGGGCGCTTCAGGGCGCGACTGCCGCGGCACCAAGACCCGCGGCGCACGCCGACCGATTCCCTTCAAGAAACTTAAGCGCGTCCGTCATGAACCGCGCTCGTATCGCGGGCACCTCCATCATGACCTCGTGCCTTGCGCCTTCAATGACGTGGAGCCGCGCAGACGGCCATCTGGCGTGCATCCTGCGAACGGCGCGCGCCGACACGACCCGTTCGTCGCTGCCAAGAATTGTCAAGACCGGCAGGTCAGGTCGAGGTGCCCCTGCAAGCCGGCGTTGTTCGGAAATGGCACTGCCGACCCATCCGATCGAGGGACCTCCGAGCACCAGGCCCGGTTCTTCCGTCAACTGACGAGCCATGTGCATGAATGTCTCCCGGTCGCGCGTAAGCACGTTCGTGCCAAATCTCGCTTCGGTGACGTAGCTGCCGGGACCAGAACCCGGGACGTAGCGGCGTTCAACGCCAAGGAGTCCCAAGAGACGCGCAAGCAGGGTCGCCGCCGGCCAGACGGCAGCAGGCAGATTGAGCCCCCACATCGGCGCGGAGAATATCGCCTTCCTGACAGGCAGTCCCTCGATCAAGGACCTCAACCCGATGCAACCGCCCATGGAGTGAGCAACGAGACACCAGGGTTCGGGCAGGCCGTCGGCTTGCGCAGTCGAGACCAGTTCCGCCACGTCAATCTGATAGTCCGGAAAGGACGCCACGTGTCCGAGCTTCGCATCGTCAGTCAGCCGGTCCGAGAAGCCCTGTCCTCGCCAGTCGACCGTGGCGACCGCGTAGCCTGCCCTGTTCAGGTCACGCGCGACCCGGCCGTACTTTTCGGCATATTCCGTCCGTCCCGGGAACAGCAGGATCGAGCCCTGCGCCCCGTCGACGGGCCACAGGACAACACGTATGCGGAACCCGTCCCTGCCGCACCGCCATACGGCCCGAACGTCTTCGGGGCCGTCGGCGAGATCGGCACGAAACGGTGCACTCTCCATGGTCAGGCCAGCGCCGGGGCCAGTCTCATCGCCACACTGATATCTCCGTCGACCTTCAGCCTTCCGGAAGCAAAGGCTGCCGTCGGATCCAGGTCTCCTTCGAGAATGTCACGGAACGTGCTGGCGTCGGCCGTCATCGTCACGTCCGCCTCGTCGTCACCGGCCCGAGCGCCCTGGTCGTCCAGAAAGATCGAGCCTTCATCCTCGATGACGAACTTTGCCGTCCCGTCAAATCCACCGTCCAGCTTGGAATTCAGAATCGTGACTGCCTCGTCAATTGCGTCGCTCATGGGTCTGTCCTCACTTCATTGTGTTGGGGCTCGAATCTGCCCGCCGATAGGTTAGGATCAACATATGCGCCGTATCCGCACATACCTCAAACCCTTGGTTGCCGCCATCGCCATATGCTTCGCGCTGCAGTTCCCGGCTCTTGCTGACGATGCGGAACTTGATGCGCTGTTCGAGAGCCTGCAGAGCGCAAGCCCGGAAGCCGTCCAACAGATCGAAAAGGAAATATACCGAATCTGGTCGCAATCGGGCTCGCCGGCAATGGACCTTTTGCTGGAGCGCGGGCGCAAGGCACATGCAGAAGGCGACTTCGATCTGGCAATCGAGCACTACTCCGCCCTGGTAGATCACGCACCCGGCTTTGCCGAAGGATACAACGCCCGGGCCACGGCGTATTTTCAGACCGGACGGTTCGGCCAGTCGCTGGCCGACATCCAGCAGACCCTAAGGCTCAACCCCAGGCACTTCGGTGCCATGAGCGGGCTGGCGACCATTCTCGAGGAGATTGGCCGTCCGGAATACGCTCTTGAGGCATTGCGCGCTGTAAAAAAATTGAGCCCGCACCGAGAAGGACTGTCGGAAGCGATCATGCGTCTTGAACGAAAGGCTGAAGGCGAGTCCATCTGAACGCATGTCGCGCAAATACCTCTTTATGCGGCGACACGAAATTCCATCGAAAACCGTCCCGTTCCTAGCAGTCGAACGTCCGTCTCTCGGACTTCGATACTCCCCTGATCCAGACAGTGCTTCAACAGCATCCTCGCCACCGATCCATGCATTGCCCACTTCCTCTTCCCCGTTGGCCTCGCCACAAGGGTGCGGGCCTGCACGCGTGTCGCCAATCCAAAGTGAGCAATTCTTCTTTGAAAAAAAGCGGGAGACCTTGGGTTGCCAACAACACGCGGCGCATCTGTTCATTCCTGGCGATCGAGACGGCCACTAGCTTCAGTCCATTCGAAGACGTTGCCCGCTTGATCCGGGCCAGGCAGACCGGAAATGGCCCGGCTGAGCGCGTTGCAGGTCGTTGGTCAGGCGCCCAGAACCGGACGTACCGCATGTCGGCGCACGTGCGACCGCGTGCGCCTCAACGACACCCGGCTCAGACGGATGCCCGAAGGCGCTCGCACCCGCTTCGATGTTCCGGCAGGGGGATGTTGTCCTGCGCGACGGGTTCGCCGCGCCATCGCCATAGAGATACGCTGAAAGCTCGTCAGGCTTGGCAGTGACCTACTCTCCCACGCCTTAAGACGCAGTACCATCGGCGCTGCAGCACTTAACGGCCGAGTTCGGGATGGGATCGGGTGTTTTGCGTGCGCTATGACCACCAAACCAGAGGAACTTTCAGCATCCAAGTCAGGGGGCATGCTCCTGATCGAACCAGTCTGCTTCTGGATCAAATCAAGCCTATCGGGCAATTAGTACCGGTCAGCTGAACGCATTGCTGCGCTTGCACATCCGGCCTATCGACGT
>JAJEGW010000217.1 GCA_022819605.1 Silicimonas sp.
ATGTCGCTTTCCTTCATGATCAGAAGTTCTTCGCCGTCGAGCGTGATCTCGGTACCCGACCACTTGCCGAACAGGATCTTGTCGCCAGCCTTGACATCCATCTTGATGCGCTTGCCGCCGTCGTCCTTTGCCCCTCCGCCAACGGACACGATCTCGCCCTCAGCGGGCTTCTCCTTGGCGTTGTCGGGGATGATCAGGCCGCCGGCGGTCTTCTCGTCGCCTTCCACGCGACGAACAAGAACGCGATCATGAAGCGGGGTGAATTTCATGTTGAACGCTCCTTCGTTCCTTTCATTGTATTCCTGTTAGCACTCGCAACAGGTGAGTGCTAACAGGCGCTAACTAGGGAAGCGCTCAAGGTCTGTCAACAGTGGCTGGAACTTTTTTTGAACTCGTCCCAAGAACTCGAAAACGCGGGGAATCCAAGTGCTCAACGGTAGCTTTCACGCCTGGTGGCCAGATATTCGCGCCGCAGCGTGTACATCCCTGTCGCCATGATGATCGCGGTTCCCGCCCACGTCCAGGCATCCGGAAACTGGCCGAAGACAAGCCAGCCGTACAGCGATGCCCAGATGATCAGCGTGTAGTGCACCGGTGCGACCGCGACCGCGAGCCCCAGTTCAAGGGCGCGGATCACGCACACTTCAGCAAGTCCCGCCAGCAGGGCCAATCCCACAAGGAGCAGGAATTCAGACCCGCTGGGCGTGACCCACACCCATGGCAACGGCACCGATAGCACGAAGACGGCAGTCATTGCCGTGTACAGGATCGTCGTGCCGGTCCCGTCCCTGGCCGCAATCGCCCTGCTGATGACTTGACGGCACGCGAAGAAAAACGCGGCAACGACCACGAGCATGGCAGCGGGATGAACCACCCCCATGCCCGGGCGGAGTATGATCATCGACCCGACGAATCCCAACACGACGGCAAACCACCTGCGCCATCCGACGGGCTCCCGGAGAATCAGCGCCGCCATGAGCGTGACCAGGAAAGGCGCCACGAAGCTCACGGCCACTGCGTCCGCAAGCGGCACATGGCGAATGGCGAAAATGAACGCAGCAGCGGACAGCGCCGCCACGAGACCACGGATAAGTTGCAGCTTCGGGTGCGCGGTCAGAAACAGGTGGCGCCCATGCAGCGCCAGCAGAAACAGGGCGCCGACGAACAGGCCCAGCTGCCGCGTCCACACGATCTGGAACGGATGCAGGTCGCTGGTCAGGAACTTTGCGATCGTGTCCACCGCCGCAAACAGGAACATGCCGAGGCCCATCAGAATGAGACCCCTGCCGTTCTCCACCCGTCGGGCAGGCATCGCATCCGTAGATTGGTTCGTGATCTCCGGCCCTCCGGCTGTCACGCGAATAGAGACCGGATCGCGACCGCTGGCAAGAACCCCTGCAGCCTGCTGCATTCCCGCTTGACTTCGCACACTCGACCCCCTACGCCGCCCATGTTTCCGGGAGCAGCTATCTCCCGGTCCCTGAAAACTCAGGGATCGCCCCCCATCAGCGCGTTGCGCCCATGGGGGTGCTTGGCGTTAAGGGCGGCAGATGCCTGCCGGAAATCGAGCGGCGAATTGGAGATCGGACCTTGTTCGAGAATCTGTCAGAGCGGCTTTCGGGTGTCTTCGACCGGCTCACGAGGCAGGGCGCTCTCTCGGAGTCCGATGTCCAGACTGCCCTGCGCGAAGTGCGGGTGGCGCTTCTCGAGGCCGATGTTGCGCTTCCCGTCGCCCGCGACTTCGTCAAGGCCGTGCAGGAAAAAGCCACGGGCCAGGCAGTCACGAAGTCCGTCACGCCGGGCCAGCAGGTCGTAAAGATCGTCCATGACGAACTCGTTCGCGTGCTCAGCGGAGACGAGGATCCTGGCACGCTGAAAGTCGACGATCCGCCCGCGCCCATCCTGATGCTGGGCCTGCAGGGATCGGGCAAGACAACCACCACAGCCAAGCTTGCCAAGAGGCTCACCGAACGGGACGGCAAGCGCGTGCTCATGGCGTCCCTCGACACGAACCGGCCGGCAGCCATGGAACAGCTTGCAATTCTGGGCAGGCAGATCGGCGTCCAGACATTGCCCATCGTGAAGGGCGAAGACCCAATTGCCATTGCCAGGCGCGCCAAGCTGCAGGCCACCCTTGGAGGCTACGATGTCTACATGCTCGACACGGCTGGCCGCCTCCACATTGACCAGGAACTTGTGTCGCAGGCCGCAGCCGTCCGCGACGCGGCAAGCCCGCGCGAAACGCTTCTGGTCGTGGACGGCCTGACCGGGCAGGACGCAGTCAACGTGGCCACCGAATTCGACGACAAGATCGGTGTAACGGGCGTCATCCTGACCCGAATGGACGGTGACGGGCGCGGCGGAGCCGCCCTTTCCATGCGCGCTGTAACAGGCAAGCCGATCCGCTTTGTTGGAACCGGCGAAAAACTGGATGCCATCGAGACCTTCGAGCCCGATCGAGTCGCGGGCCGCATCCTGGGCATGGGCGACATCGTCGCCTTGGTGGAAAAGGCCCAGGAAACCGTCGAGGCCGAGAAGGCCGAGCGCATGATGAAGCGCTTCCAGAAGGGCCAGTTCAGCATGAACGACCTCAAGGGCCAGCTCACGCAGATGGCCGAAATGGGCGGCATGACGGGCATCATGGGAATGATGCCGGGAATGGGGAAGATGAAGGCACAGATGGACAAGGCCGGGTTTGACGACCGCGTGATCCGCCAGCAGATCGCCCTGATCGATTCCATGACCAAGCGGGAACGCGCCAACCCGCGAATCCTGCAAGCATCCCGAAAGAAACGCGTTGCCGCAGGCGCAGGGCTTGAAGTGTCCGATCTCAACAGGCTGCTGAAGATGCACCGCCAGATGTCCGACATGATGAAAAAGGTCGGTCGCATGGGCAAGAAAGGCATGATGAGCCAGCTCGGCGGACTTGCAGGCGGCGGCGGAGCCATGGCAGGCGGCATGCCCGGAAAGGCGGAAATCGAGGCTGCCCAACGGCAGCTCGGCCGGTTGCCCGGCGGCCTTGCGGGTCTCGGCGACGATTCGGGGGGCCAGTTCCCGCCGGGGATCTCAGGACTTGGGAAGAAGCAATGAGCCCGCACCGATCCCCGTTTCTCCATTTTCGGATGCGCGCTTTCGCGCCGCAACGTCTCCAGACCAAGGGTGTGGATTCACGAGCGGTCGGCAACCACGCCTTTCTCCCGTGCAACTGTGCCGGCAAGCCATGACCTCGAGACACGAGGAACCGACGCCGGGTCCGGCAGCGGACATCGCGCTCGCGTTTGCGGCAAACGTGCCGGTGATCCGCACCAGTCGCCTGGTTCTTCGCGCAGTTCGGCTGGAGGACTTTGCGGGTTTCGCATCCATCTTGTGCACGAAACGTGGCCGATTTGCTGGAGGCCCGATTTCGCGCGAGGACGCATGGTCTGACTTCGCTGCTCTGAGTGCCGGGTGGTTGCTCCATGGCCACGGCGGATGGGCCGTGGCGGATACGGCCACCGGCGATCTCCTGGGATTTGTGATACTGGGGCTTGAACCTGGTGATGTCGAGATCGAGCTTGGCTACCTGTTCCTGGAAGCTGCCGAAGGACGGGGATTTGCGACGGAAGCGGCAGCGGAGGCGCGCGATTGGGCGTTCAACACCCTCGGTCTCCATACGTTTGTCAGCTACATCTCAAGCAAGAACGCCCGTTCCATCGCTCTGGCCAGACGACTCGGCGCCGTAGAGGACACGCCGCGGGACTGGCCAAAGGGGAACGTCGTGTACCGGCACGTCAGACCAGACGGGGAGGCGGTCGCGAGACCAGGTTCCGCGCACGGTGCCCCGCCGATCCCGGATTTCATGAGACCAACTGAAAGGAGTCAAAATGACTGACGACGTGAAGCGCGCCGCCGAGCTCCTGGAATCGCACCGGGCATCAATCGATCGGCTCGATACAATCCTCGTCTACACCCTTGCCGAGCGCTTCGCCTGCACCCAGACCGTGGGCAAGCTCAAGGCGGAGCACAAATTGCCGCCTGCCGACAAGTCCCGTGAGGCGGATCAGATCAAGCGCCTGGAAAGGCTTGCAGTGGAGGCCGACCTCGACCCCGAATTCGCGAAGAAATTCCTCGAGTTCATCATCGAGGAAGTCATCCAGCATCACATGCAAATACGGAAATAAACCAGAAGGACCAACACAATGGCAATGAAAATCCGCCTTGCTCGCGCCGGAACGAAGAAGCGCCCGTTCTACCGCATCGTCGCTGCCGACAGCCGCATGCCCCGAGACGGCCGCTTCATCGAGAAGCTGGGCACGTACAATCCGCTCCTGCCCAAGGACAGTGCGGAACGGGTCAAGATGAGTCTCGAACGCATCAAGTACTGGATGGACCAGGGCGCAATGCCGACCGATCGCGTGTCACGCTTCCTAGAGGCCGCGGGCGTGCTCGACAAAAAGGAACGCAGTAACCCGAAGAAGGCCCTGCCCCGCAAGAAGGCCCAGGAACGCGCTGAAGCGGCGGCCGCGAGCGAAGCTAAGGACGCCGCTGAGTCGCAGGATGCCCAACACGAAGACGCGAAAGCCGAAGAGGCCAAGGTGGACGAGGCGCCTAAGGCGAATTCCGAAGAGGCCGCCACCGAGGACTCTGAAGACGGTGCGCAAGCGGGGCCAGAAGAAACGCATGACGCCGCAATGACGGAAGTGAACGACGGGCCGAAAGCGGAATCCACGGACACGGAATCAGCCGAGACGGAAGTGCCCGAAGAGCCCAAGGCCGGATAAGGCATGCCCGGCTCGCCTGCCTCGATGCCGGCACGTCGCGCCCATGTCGGTCGTGGCGGGCAGGCACATCGAGCTGGTACGCGCAAGCCAATGCGTACGTGGATGGCAACGGCCCAATGAAGGACCGTGTCTGTGTCGGCGCGATCACGGGCGCATTCGGGATCAAGGGAGAGGTACGCCTCCAGAGCTTTTGCGCTGAGCCCGAGTCCATCGCATCATACGGTCCGCTGTCGTCCGAGGACGGCACGACGACATGGAACCTGCAGCTGGTGCGCCCTGCCAAGAGCGGTTTTGTCGGCCGTCTTTCGGGAGTAACCACGAAAGAGGAGGCGGACGCGCTTCGCGGCACGAAACTGCACGTTGCCCGGAGCCGGCTACCCGATCTGCCGGAAGACGAGTTCTACACCGCTGACCTCGTCGGACTCCGGGTCCTTGACACCGAGGGAAGCGAGATTGGCCGGATCACCGCGGTCCTGAACCACGGTGCCGGAGACTTGCTGGAAGTTGGCCGGGACGAGTCCGGGCCTGGCATCCTCCTGCCGCTGACCCGCGCAAACGTGCCGACGATCGACCTGTCGAACGGATTCATCGTGATCAACCCGCCGGACGGCCTGTTCGATTGAGCCTGGCCGACCGAACCGAGGCATCGGCCCGTCTCGCGGCGAGCATGGCCACGGAACAGACCCGTCACCGATGTCACCCTCGAAAGCTCATGCGCCGACGACTGGCTGCCTTTCCAACTGTTGAGGTTTCTGCCTCTTTCAAACAACCCACTCTGACGATAGTGTTGCATACAGAAATTGGACCCAAAGGAAAAAGGGGGAAATGTCATGAAGAAGATGCTTGCTGCTTCCGTCGCGTCCGCGTTCCTTGCAGGCACGGCCTTGGCCAGCGGTCATTCGGAAATCAAGATCGGAATCATCGTGGGACTCACCGGCCCGATCGAATCGCTGACGCCGCAAATGGCGTCGGGAGCCGAACTTGCAATGATGGAAGTCAGCGATTCCGGACTCCTGCTCGGCGGCTCCACGGTGACGCCGGTCCGCGGTGACTCAACCTGCATCGACTCCGCTGCTGCGACCTCCGTTGCCGAACAGCAGATCACCAGCGATGGCGTGAAGGCCATCGTGGGCGGGGACTGCTCCGGTGTGACCGGCGCAATCCTGGAAAACGTCGCTCTTCCAAACGGCATCGTGATGGTTTCGCCTTCGGCAACCTCACCGGGCCTCAGCCACCAGAACAACGAGGACAACGGGCTCTTCTTCCGAACCGCACCTTCCGACGCGCGCCAGGGCGTCGTGATGACGGAAGTCCTCATGGAACTGGGCATCAGCGAAGTTGCGGTGACCTACACCAACAACGACTACGGCAAGGGTCTGGCCGACAGCTTCCAGGCTGCGTTCGAGGCTGCTGGCGGCACGGTTACGATCAATGCCGCGCACGAAGACGGCAAGGGTGACTATTCGGCAGAGGTCGGCGCCCTGGCTTCAGCCGGCGGTCAGCGCCTGGTTGTTGCAGGCTATGTCGACCAGGGTGGATCCGGCATCATCCGCGCGGCGCTTGATTCCGGTGCGTTCGACACCTTTCACCTGCCCGACGGCATGATTTCGGATTCCTTGACGGACAACTTCGGCAGCGAAATCGATGGCTCGACCGGTCAGGTCCCGGGCACCGACAGCCCCGGTGCTGCCAAGTATGTCGATCTTGCGGCGGGTGCCTTCGACGCCACTTCGCCGTTTTCCGCCGAAAGCTATGATGCCGCGGCGTTGATCATGCTCGCCATGCAGGCCGCCGGATCCGCGGAATCCGCCGATTTCAAGGACAAGGTCATGGACGTCGCCAATGCACCGGGCGAGAAGATCTTCCCTGGCGAACTAGCCAAGGCTCTGCAAATCCTCGCCGACGGCGGCGACGTCGACTATGTCGGCGCAAGCGCGGTCGAACTGATCGGCCCGGGTGAATCGGCTGGCAACTACCGCCAAATTGAAGTCAAGGGCGGCAGCATCGAAACCGTCAAGTATCGATAGCGCGGCAAGCCAGGGGCCCGGACTTGTTCCGGGCCCTTTTTCATCCGGGAACGGGCATGATCAGGGTCGAGGGCCTGCACAAGCATTTCGGCGGATTTCGTGCCGTTGATGGAGTAACCTTGGAAATTGCGCCGGGCTCGATCACCGGCCTGATCGGACCTAACGGCGCAGGCAAGACGACGCTGTTCAACGTTATCGCAGGATCCCTGCCCCCGACTGGCGGACATGTGTTCATGAACGGCGAGGACATCACTGGCCTTCCGCCGCATGACCTCTTCCACAAGGGGCTTCTCCGCACGTTTCAGATCGCCCATGAGTTCGCTTCCATGAGCGTCCGCGAAAACCTGATGTTGGTTCCTGGCCAGCAGCAGGGAGAGAGAATCTGGAACACGTGGATCGGTCGCCACCGGATCGCGGCAGAGGAAGAGGAGATCCGGAAGAAAGCCGACGAAGTGATGGAGTTCCTGACCATCGACCACTTGAGCGACGAAAGAGCGGGCAATCTTTCTGGAGGCCAAAAGAAGCTCCTTGAATTGGGTCGCACCATGATGGTGGATGCACAAATCGTCTTTCTGGACGAGGTGGGTGCCGGCGTGAACCGCACGCTGCTCAGGACGATCGGGGACGCGATCCAGCGTTTGAACAGGGAGCGCAGCTACACTTTCTGCATGATCGAACACGACATGGATTTCATTGGCCGTCTGTGCGACCCGGTCATCTGCATGGCTGAGGGAAAGGTCCTGGCCGAGGGAACGATCAGCCAGATAAAGGCGAACGATTTCGTCATAGAAGCCTATCTTGGCACCGGCCTGAAAAACAGGATGATCAAAGAGACGAGCGGTGAGTGATCCCTTCCTGATCGGCGACTCCTTAAGCGGCGGGTACGGCCGTGGCGTGGATATCCTCCACTCATGCACGATCTCGGTGAACGAAGGAGAGATCGCCGTGATCGTCGGACCGAACGGCGCGGGCAAGTCGACGGCAATGAAGGCTGTCTTTGGGATGCTGGATCTCCATGAAGGCTCGGTCAAGCTCGGTGGCGAGGATATCTCGCACCTGAGCCCGCAAGACCGGGTGGCAAAGGGAATGGCCTTCGTGCCGCAGAACTCCAACACCTTCACGTCGCTGACGGTCGAAGAGAACCTTGAAATGGGGGCCTTCCTGAGACGCGACGACATTTCGGGCACCATGGCGCAGGTCTACGAACTCTTTCCTGTCCTGAAGGAAAAACGCCGCCAGACGGCAGGCGAGCTGTCCGGCGGACAACGTCAGCAGGTGGCTGTTGGTCGCGCGCTGATGACCCAGCCCAGGGTCCTGATGCTGGACGAGCCGACGGCAGGCGTCAGTCCTGTCGTCATGGACGAGCTGTTCGACAGGATCATTGAGGTGGCGAGAGCCGGCATCTCGATCCTGATGGTGGAGCAGAACGCGCGACAGGCCCTCGAGATTGCGGACAGGGGATACGTCATGGTGCAGGGACAGAACGCCTTTACCGATACCGGCGAGGCACTCCTTGCGGATCCGGAAGTTCGCCGCTCGTTCCTGGGTGGGTAGGCGGTCGGGCAGGAGCTGGAAAGTGAAGGCATGAGCAAGCTCTCAATGACACGTCCTGACTCCGGCAGCCGCCAAGGCAGCGGATGTCGGTTGCGGCAAAAGCTCCTCCATGGATCGATTCGGAATCGTGCAGGTCCAGCTTCCACCAGTCCAGACAGGAGGACGAATTGGATTTCCTGAACGCAATTGTTGCATTTGCGAATTTCGTCATGTTGCCGGCGGTTGCCTATGGCAGCCAATTGGCGCTGGGAGCGCTTGGCGTGACCATGATTTACGGGATCCTGAGGTTCTCCAACTTTGCCCACGGCGACACCATGGCCTTTGGCGCTATGGCAACGATCTTGGGCACCTGGTGGCTTCAAGCCATGGGCGTGTCCCTGGGTCCGTTTCCGACCGCGCTTCTGGCGCTGCCTGCCGGGATTGCCGCCACGGCGGTGCTCGTGCTGCTCACAGACCGCCTGGTCTACCGGTTCTACCGGGAACAGAAGTCTGCGCCCGTCATTCTGGTCATTGTATCGATGGGCGTGATGTTCGTGACGAATGGACTCGTACGATTCGTCATTGGCGTTGACGAACAGCGATTTGCGGACGGGGCGCGCTTCATCATCACGGCTCGCGAGTTCAAGGAACTGACGGGCCTGAGGGAGGGCCTGGCGATCAAGTCCACCGCGATGCTGACCGTCGTCGTCGCGATCATCGTCGTCGCCCTTCTCTTCTGGTTCCTGAATCGCACGCGCACGGGAAAGTCCATGCGGGCGTTTTCGGACAATGAGGATCTCGCACTCCTCTCCGGCATCAGTCCCGAACGCGTGGTCATGTTCACCTGGATCATAGTGGCAGCGCTGGCCACCATCGCGGGCGTGCTGTACGGACTCGACAAGAGCTTCAAGCCGTTCAACTACTTCCAGCTCCTCCTGCCGATCTTCGCATCTGCGATCGTTGGAGGTCTTGGCAATCCAATCGGCGCGATCGCGGGCGGCTTTGTCATTGCTTTTTCCGAAGTCACGATCACTTATGCATTCAAGAAGGTCGCAGGCTACCTGATCCCTGCCTGGGAACCGCAAGGCCTCGTCCAACTGCTTTCGACAGACTACAAGTTCGCCGTCAGCTTCGCGCTTCTCATCGTCGTGCTCCTGTTCCGGCCGACGGGACTCTTCAGGGGGAAAGCGCTGTGACTCTGAAGCCGCGAGACATGACCCTTTTCCTGGCCGTCCTTGCACTGATTGCCGCAACCGGCTTCCTGCAAAGCTGGAACGTTGCACTCGGCATTTTGAACATGGGCCTTGTCTCGGCCATCATGGCACTCGGGGTAAACATGCAATGGGGCTATGCGGGTCTCTTCAATATCGGAGTCATGGGGTTTCTTGCGCTTGGTGGCCTCAGCACCGTCATCATCTCGAAACCGCCTGTCGTAGAGGCCTGGGACGCCGGCGGCCCTCGGGTCATCTTCGCCCTGCTTGTCGGAACCGCCGCCATCGTAGCGGCTATCCTGGCCTGGAAGAGAATGCCGGCGGGGAAGGCCCGTGCTCCCGCGCTTGTCGCGATTCTCATCGTGGGCTTCTTCGTATATCGCTGGCTATTCGACCCTGCAGTGGCAGCGATCGAAGCGGTGTCGCCGGCAAGGGCAGGAAATCTCGGCGGCCTTGGCCTTCCCGTCCTGATTGCATGGCCGGTTGGAGCGCTGCTCGCCGCTGGGGCCGCATGGGTCGTCGGAAAGACGGCGCTCGGCCTGAGATCGGACTATCTCGCCATTGCCACTCTAGGCATCTCCGAAATCATCATCGCGGTTCTCAAGAACGAGGACTGGCTCTCGCGCGGCGTCAAGAATGTGAGCGGAATCCCGCGGCCGGTGCCGTACGAAATCGATCTGCAGAACTCGGAAAGATTTGTCGAGCGGATCTCGGCCTTTGGATTCGACCCGGTGACGGCATCCACGATAACGGTCAAGCTCGCCTATGCCGGCCTCTTCCTTGCAGTATTGATTTTGCTGCTTTGGTTGGCGCAAGCCGCGCTCAACTCGCCTTGGGGCCGTATGATGCGGGCCATTCGCGACAACGAGGTCGCTGCCGAGGCGATGGGCAAGGACGTAACGGCAAGGCACCTGCAGGTGTTCATCCTTGGATCGGCGGTCTGCGGGTTGGCAGGAGCCATGATGACAACGCTGGACGGTCAGTTGACGCCTGCAAGCTACCAGCCGCTGCGCTTCACGTTCCTGATCTGGGTCATGGTCATTGTCGGAGGGTCAGGCAACAATTTCGGCGCGGTCCTTGGCGGCATGCTGATCTGGTACCTTTGGGTCATGGTCGAGCCCTTGGGCGTCGCCCTGATCGGGGGCATCACTGCAGGCATGCCTGACGGATTTTGGCTGAAAGAGCATCTCCTTGAGACTGCCGCACACATGCGGCTGCTGACTATGGGCCTGATCCTGCTTCTGGTTCTCCGCTTCAGTCCACGTGGACTGATCCCCGAACGATGAACCCGCTCGCAGTCATTCCTGCAGCTGGTTCTTCGTCGCGCATGCGAGGCAGGGACAAGCTGCTGGAGAAAGTTGACGGCATGCCCCTGCTTCGCCGTCAGGCAGGCATCGCCATTGAAAGTGGATGCGAGGTCGTCGTAGCGATTCCAAAGGGCAACGTTGCTCGCCGGGAGGCGATTGGCGGGCTGGCAGTGACGATGATCGAGGTCGAGGATGCTGCCGAAGGCCTCGGCGCGACGCTCCGCGCTGCAACCCTGCATTTCATGCAATTTGCCCCGGATCGCGCGATGTTGATCCTGCTGCCGGACGTTCCTGGCATCACCGCATCCGACATCAGGAGCGCCATTGAACGCTTCGAAGCTGGCGGCGGCGACACGCCGACACGCGCCACGGACGCGGAAGGCAGGCCGGGCACGCCCCTGATCGTGCCACCACGGCTTCTGCCTCAGTTCGCCAAGCTGACTGGCGACGAAGGTGGCCGCGCCGTCCTGAAGGACGAGACGATCAATTTTGTGCTACTGCAGGGCGACCGCGCTACCCGGGATCTGGACACGCCAGAAGATTGGAAGGCCTGGCGCAAGAAATACGGCGCGCCGACCTGACGCGGCGGGGTGCAGGAATCCTGGCATCAGTCAAAGGGATCACGGCTTGCCATTGCCGCACGTTCCCGTCGCAGCCCCAAGCCCGGCAAGTCCGTTCACATAGTCCGCAACATGGAACCCCACGGCTTCAACGCTCGAAACCTGCCTCCCGGTCGCAGGCAGCATCGTGGGCACAAATTTAATTCGGGTAGCGATTGTAGACGGTTGTAGAAATGTCCACGCGGCAGATTCTCCGGCCATGGCAATCAGGACATCGCTCTTGTGGGACTCTCCCGGCATGCCGCGGCTTCGGGTTCCGTTATGAAAGCGCTATCACCATTTTGATGGTGTCCGAGCTTGATCAACAGCAAATGTGCGTGGGCTTTGAAGCTCATTGAAAGCATCAGACCAACGGCAAATGGAGTTGACTTTATGAAAGCGCTGTCATTTCATCTGGTCAGGACAGATGGGAAAAATCTGTTCAGCGACCTCTCCCTGAAGAGAGTGGCCTAAGGGGTGAATGTCCCTAGGGCCCATGCTGACTAGCACAAGAAAGGAAACCATCATCCAATCGTCCTTGAACCATGCGTCAAAGACCCACCTTGGGATGCTTCCTCAGTTCCAGGCTCTGGAAGATTTGTCAGCAGACACGCCGAGTCAGGCACGAAGCAGGGCGAATCGGAATGCGGATGGTCAAGTTGTGCGAGGGGAGCCCGCCTTTGGGCGGCGTTGCCGGGGACATCATTGCGACCCCGCGAGCGGCATAAGCTGCATGGCAGAGAAAGCTCCATCACGGTTTTTCCGTCCAGGCGAGGCAACTCGTCGTCGGGGCGGGTGGCGGTTTGCCCGACCCATTTCAACACAAACAGCAAAGGGGCGCGCTTTCCTCCTTGGCCTGCTTGCCGGGGATTGAAGCGCGAAAATCAGATGAATTATCTTCGTTCGCGCGGACACGGGTTGCTTTGGGCGACCGGCTCCGCTCTCGCATTTGCAGCCGTGGCCTCATATGCCGCGCCTACTCACGGCACCCTTGTCGTCGCGGTCAATCAGGAACCACAGGACCTTGCTGCACAGGGCACCTACAAGGAAATCAACGCCACGGGGCTGCGCAATGTCGTGGAAACGCTGATCGCGGTTGACCCGGTTACTGGCGAGATGCGAGGCGTACTCGCCACTGATTGGGAGCGCGTCGATGGCAGCACATTGCGCCTCACCATCCGGCAGGGCGTCAAGTTCCACGACGGAACCGACATGACAGCCGAAGCGGTGGCCAAGTCGATCAACTGGGTCTGGAGCCCCGAAAAGGCGTTCACGATCCAGGAATATGCCGGCCCCGGCGAAATCACCGCCACCGCCATCGACGAAAATTCCGTCGAAGTGGTGTCGAGCAAGGCCGATCCGCTGCTGGAGTTCCGCATGACGCTGGGCGGCATTTCTTCGGCAGCGCAACTCGACAACAGCCCGGAAGAGCATTTCGACACGCCGGTCGGCACCGGGCCCTATGTCTTCGGCGAGTGGGCAAAGGGCCAGTACTGGACGGCGACCTACAACCCCGACTGGTGGGGGCTGAACGCTGACGATGCATATGGCACGACCAAACCGGCCTACTCGGACCTGAAGTTCGTGTTTCGCGCAGAAGACGCCACCCGCGTGGCAATGGTTCAGTCAGGTGAAGCACAACTGGGCATGTTCCCCTCGGCCGACGAATGCGCACGCGCGGCGGATGCGGCCGACTACGACTGCGTGACAGGCCCGTCGACGACCTATCTCTACGGCCGTCTCGATCATTCGCTGCATGCCCACCCCGTACTTGCCGATCCGCGGGTGCGCGAGGCGGTCTTCTTGTCCGTCGACATCACCGGCATTGCCGACTTGCAGGGCATGGCGTCTGTGCCGCAGGGACAACTTGGCCCGAAGGGCACCATTGGCTTCAACGATGCTGTGCAGCCCTACACATACGACCCGGAGCACGCCATGGCGCTTCTTGCTGAGGCCAAGGCAGACGGCGTCGATGTCGATGCGCTGAATGTCGAGGTCGTAGGCCGGGATACGACACCGCGGATCAAGCCGATCGTCGAGGCCATCGGCGCGATGCTTAACATCTCTGGCATCGAAACCACGATCAAGGTGCAAACCCCGCAGGAGTTCAACCCGCGTGTCCGCATCGCCGGCTATGCCGACGAGCCGAACCGGCAGATGATGCAGGTTCACGTCAAGGGCAACCCCTCGGGCGACTATGGGCTGCTCTTGCACTCGAACTATGCGTGCCCGGACATCAACGACCCCAAGGGGCCGTCGCGGTCGTCGGTCTATTGTGATGCCGATTTCGACGCCAGGCTTTTCGAGGCACTGGCTAGTTTTGGCGACGATCGGAATGAACGGATGAAGGAACTGGTCCAATACGTCCACGACAGGCACCTGATCGTGCCGCTGGCGCTCCTCGACCGCGGCTACCTGGTGAAGGCCGGGACCGAGTTCACATTCGGCACCGACCACAGAATTCAGGCGGTCTACCTGAAGCCGGCTGAGTAACCTCCCAAGCGAAGAACCGGCGCGCTCCACGGGCGCGCCGGCTTGTCTGACTTGTCCCCCTGACGGATAAACGGAAGTATGCCCTACCTATTGAAGCGGGTGATCAACTCCGTACTCCTGCTGCTGATCACGGTCTCCTTTGTCTTCTTCGCCTGTCGCATGATCGGCGACCCGGCGCTGAACATGCTCGGCCCTGGCGCAAACGACATAGCGCTGGAAAACCTGCGCCGCGCGGCCGGCCTGAACGACCCGCTCTGGCTCCAGTGGGTGCGCTACATGGGTGGGCTCCTGCAGGGCGATTTCGGCGTAAGTTACCGCTATGGCTTCTCGGTGATCCCTGAGGCGGACCTGAAGGACATAGGCGTTCCCGTCGTGGATCTGGTGGCGGAGCGCCTGCCCGCCACCTTCCTTCTGGCCGGCGTCGCCATGGCCATCGCAGTTCCGCTTGGACTCGGCATGGGCGTGATCGCGGCCGCCTACCCGCGGCATCTTGCCGACCGACTGGTCACCGTACTGTCGCTGGCCGGTGTCTCCATCGTGCAGTTTTGGCTTGGGCTGATGCTGATCGTGCTCTTCGCGGTCCAACTCGGCTGGCTTCCGACGGGGGGTTACGGCGAGCCGGCGCATGTAATCCTTCCGGCGTTGACGCTCGCCGCACGACCCATCGGGCGCATCGCGCAAGTTGTGCGCAGCGCCATGCTGGACGAATTGGCGAAACCCTACGTTGTTACCGCCCGCGCCAAGGGTGTGGCCGAGTGGCGCGTGATCTTGCTGCACGCCCTGCGCAACGCAGCGATCCCCATCATCACCATGATCGGCGACGAACTGTCCGCGTTGCTCACCGGTGCGATCCTGGTAGAAAAAATCTTTGCCTGGCCGGGCATCGGACTCTTGATCATCGACAGCCTCAGCCGCAGCGACCTACCGATCATTCAGGTCTCGATTGCCGTGGTGGCCGCCCTGGTGATCATCGTCAATCTGTTGGTCGATTTCGCCTATCGCATCATCGACCCGCAGATCCAGCTTGGGCAGAAGGCGTGACCTGATGGCCGATGTGAACAATCCAGCCATTGACGACGCCATCGATCCCAAGGATGAGCGCGAGAACCTCCGCGACTACCTGCACGCGCTCAGGCGCGACAAGATCACCGCTTCGGCGGTGCTGTTCCTGCTGGCCCTCCTGGCATTCACCGCAGGTGCCGAATTCCTCGCCCCGCACAAGCCCACCGGGCTCAACCTCGCCGACCGTATGCTGCCGCCATTTTCGACCGGAAAAAAAGGGCTGTTCTACCTCCTCGGAACTGACGAGCTTGGACGAGACCTGTTCACGCGGCTGGTCTATGGCGCGCGAGTCTCCGTCTCGGTGGGTCTCTTGGGCGCAACGCTCTCGTGCGTCTTCGGCGTCATCGCCGGACTGACGGCCGGCTACTACGGCGGGCTCTACGAAGACCTGGTCATGCGCTTTGTCGACGGCATGCTGTCGCTGCCTTCGCTTCTTGTAGCGCTCTTCGTGCTGTTCATTCTTGGCGGCGGGTTTGCCAACCTGATCCTGGTCTTCGCGGTGCTGCACTGGATGGTCTTCGCACGCATGTCGCGCGGGCTGGCACTGGCGGCGCGGTCGAAAACCTATGTGGTGGCCGCCAAGGCCATGGGCGCCTCGGGTCGGCGGATAGTGTTCCGCCATATCCTGCCCAACGTGGTCGCCCCGATCTTGGTCCTCTACACGCTCGAAATCGCGATCCTGATCCTGAGCGAGGCCTCGCTTAGCTTCCTCGGTTTCGGCGTACAGCCGCCTGACCCGTCCTGGGGCCTGATGATCGCTGACGGACGCGAGCATATCCGATCCGCCTGGTGGCTTGTGGCTTTCCCGGGGCTGGCAATCTTCCTTACCGCGCTCTGTCTCAACCTCGTCGCAAGCTGGGTGCGCGCAGTCACGGATCCGGCGCAGCGCTGGCGCTGGTTCGCCATTGGAAGCGGGGGTGGAGAATGAACAAGCCGCTTGTCAATGTTGAAGGCCTTCGCGTCGAGTTCCCGTCCAAGCGCGGAGCGATTGCAGGAGTCCAGGACGTCTCGTTTACCATCGAGCCGGGCGAGATCGTCTGCATCGTAGGCGAGTCCGGTTCCGGCAAGTCTGTCTCTGCCTACACGCTGATGCAGCTCACCAAATTCTCCGGAGGCTGGGTGGCGGACGGTCGGCTGACTCTGGAGAGCGGCAATGGAAGTGAGATCGACCTGCGCGCTGCAGACGAGGCGCGGATGTGCACGATCCGCGGCAACGAGATCGGCATGATCTTTCAGGAGCCCATGACCGCGCTGAACCCCTCATACACGATCGGCTGGCAACTGGCCGAAAGCCTGCAGCAGCACCGCGACATGAGCCGCGAAGAAGCCGCCGACCGCTCGGTCGAACTGCTGAAACAGGTGCGCATCCCCGAGCCCGAACGGCGGCTGAAGCAGTATCCGCACGAACTTAGCGGCGGCATGCGCCAGCGCATCGTGATCGCAATGGCGCTTGCGTGCGAGCCGCGACTCCTGATTGCCGATGAGCCCACCACTGCACTCGACGTGACGGTGCAGGCCGAGATTCTGGCACTCATTCGCAAGCTAAGGGACGAAACCGGCGCTGCGGTTCTTCTGATCACCCACGACATGGCCGTCGTAGCGCAGATGGCTGACCGGGTGGTAGTGATGAAAAATGGCCGCGTGGCCGAGGATGGACCGGTCGAGCAAGTGCTGACGGATCCGCAGCACCCCTACACACAGGCCCTTCTGGCCGTAGTTCCGAAACTCGGGGACATGGCCGGCAAGACCCTGCCCGAGCCCATGGAAACCGTCGCGACGACCGAATGCCACATCGACAAGCCGCTGCAGCCGGGCAGCCGCGTACTGCTCGATGTCAGGCACCTGACCAAGCGCTTCCCGATCCGAGGCGGCTGGTTGGGCCGGACCGTTGCCAACGCGCACGCGGTTGAGGATGTGACGTTTCGCCTTCTCGAAAACGAAACCCTGTCGCTGGTTGGCGAAAGCGGCAGCGGCAAGTCGGTGACCGCGCTTTGCATCCTGCGGCTGGAACGTCCCGATGACGGCAGGATCACCTTTGACGGGCAGGACCTGCTGACACTTTCCGATGAGGACATGCGGTTGGCGCGCCGCGACATGCAGATGATCTTTCAGGATCCCTACGGCTCGCTCAATCCGCACATGTCGCTGCTGGAGCAGGTCGTCGAGCCGCTGAGGAACTTCAGGCTTGAGACTGGCAGCGCGCTCGAGGACCGTGCAGCGGAGCTCTTCGACCGGGTACGCCTGCCGCGTGCCTTTCTCAGGCGCCATCCCAGCGAGCTTTCCGGAGGGCAGCGCCAGCGAGTCGCCATCGCCCGTGTCTTGGCCCCCAGGCCCAAGCTGATAATTGCCGACGAGGCGGTCTCGGCACTGGATGTGTCGATCCAGGCCGAAGTGCTGAACCTGATGATGGAGCTACAGGCCGAGATGGGGATCTCGTACCTCTTCATCGGCCACGACATGGCGGTGGTCGAGCGGGTGTCGCATCGGGTCGCGGTGATGTACTTGGGCCGGATCGTCGAGACCGGCACGCGAGAACAGATTTTTTCCAACCCACAGCACGAATACACCAAGACGCTGCTTGCCGCTGTGCCAACGCTCGACCTTGCCCACCGCGCCGAAAAATGGGAACTGGCCACCAAACCGCCGCCTTCGCCCATTCACCCAGTTGGATACGTGCCCGACCCGGTGCATTTCGAGAACGTGACCGAGGGCCATTTCGTTTTGCGTTCTGGTCTGGGTTCGGCCGATGAAAGAAAAGCCGGACCGTGAGCGAAGCAAAGACATCCCGCCGGGACCACGGCAACATCACCGCCCAAGATGTCGCCGACCGTGCTGGCGTGTCGTTGACCACGGTGTCGCGCAGCTTCTCCGATGCCGGCCTGGTGAACGAGGCCACGCGCGAACGGGTGCTGAGCGTTGCCCGGCGACTCGGCTATCGCCCGAACATGGCCGCACGCGTCTTGGCCGGGCGACGGTCGAACCTGATCGGTTTGCTGGTCAACAACTTTGACGACCCCGAACATCTCGACCTATTCCGCTTCGTTTCCTCGGAGGCGCAACAGCGGAACTACCACGCGATCCTGTTGAATGTCGGCCACAAGCGCAGCGAGATTGCATCGGTCGACACCGCCCTGCAGTTCCAGGTTGATGGGTTGCTGGTGGCAGCCTCGCACCTGCCGGACCAGATTGCGCATAGATGCGAGGCCAAGAACAAGCCGATAGTGGTTGTCGGCCGCCGGTCCCTGCGCCCCGAATACAGTTCGGTCCATTGCGACAATCACGCTGGTGCCGCGCTGGTCGCCGACTACATGCACGAAAGCGGCGTCTTGCGCCCGGCCTTCATCGGCGGCAACGCCGACGCCACGGTGACCAAGGAACGCATGGGGGGCTTCGTGCAGCGAATAGAAGAACTCTACGGCTACCAGCCGATGACCCGGCTCGCCGGGGTCAACGACTATGACCGGGGCCACGCGGCAGCGCTGGAGTTGATGAACCTGCCCAAGCCGCCCGATGGGTTCTTCTGTTCAAGCGACCTGCTGGCAGTTGCCACGCAGGATGCAGTGAAACCCAGCGGCGGCCAGAAAAGCCAAGATCCCATGGTTGTCGGTTTTGGGCAATCCTTGCTGGCAAGACTGAACGCCTATGATCTCCATTCCGTCAGCATGCCGTTTGAGAGAATGGTCCGGGCGGCGACCTCGCTGTTGATCGACCAGATAGAGGGCGTGAGCTCTGAGAAGACCGAAATCGCCCTGCCTTGCGACAAAATTGAGTGATCCCGACCGCGCTGGCGATGACGATGGCGAACCGCACGGCGTAATTTGGACCCATCCAGGCCAGCTTCCGCCAAGAGTGGCAGCGCGCAAAACGGAGCAATCGGCGCATGGTCCTCGTCCTGATCTTGCGCTCCGCCCTGACACGCGTGTCCTTGGTCTCGAAAAGCGGCAAGACGATCACGCCGAATGCTTGAACGCGATCGCAGGCCATGCCCCGGTTCAGGTCGTCAATCAGGATTCAGACGTGAATGGCAGGCCTGTCGATGCGTTTCCGAATTTGGCGTTGCCGATCTTTCTGCCTCGCTGCCGCGCCCGGGCCATTCAAGCGCTCCTACTGGAGCGATGCCCCGCCGTCGTGCCACTCGAAACCGCCGGCAGGTGCCTTGATTGAAGGCCGCCGTAACCGGAGTTCAGCACAAAGATGTCGCATGTCCGGTCAGCCTGGAGGTGGTTTCCCATGCGCACCTGCTCCAACGGTTCACAGCTGGCGTATCAGCGTGGCGTCACAACTCGGAACCTCCTTCCAGAGCGCGCCACTCGTCTGGCGTCGGCGTGTGATTGAACACATGCGCGTGTTTGCAAGCCTCGACACCTCCGAGTTCCTCGATTCTGCGACTTTGGTCGGCAAAGCACCGGGCATTGACTTCTTCGGGATCGCAAATTGCCCTCAACCGCCTCTCGCCTTCCTTCCATGCCGCCAGCACGTCGGGGTCGCGCACCCCGTCATGGGCCAGATTTCGCAGTTCATGGGGGTCTAGAGCCAGGTTGAATAGCTGGGCGTCGTGGCCGACAAAATATACGAACTTCCAATGCGCCCACCGCACCATGAAGGCTCCGGTCGTCGATCCGCCGTCATGGTACTCGCTAAACACGGTACGGTTCGGGTCGTCGTCCTCCCTTGCGATCAAGCGCAGTGAACGGCCCGGGAAGGGGTCGACCGTGTCATCCAAGAGATCCGTAACATCGACCGCTGTCGCCGCCAGATCGATGAGGCTCGTCCCGGTGCCCACGCGCTTCCCCTCGGGTATGCCCGGGCCAGCGGCAATCATGGGGATGCCAGCCGATGCCTCATACATGACCTGTTTCGTCCAGAAGCCATGATCGCCCATCATGTCGCCATGATCGGATGCGTAGACGACCGTCGTGTTTTCCGCCTGCCCAGAGCGGTCCAGCGCAGAGAGGATTCGTCCCACGCAGTCGTCCACAAAGGACACGAGTCCATAGTATGCGGCCCTGGCCTCACGCACCCTTCGTCGATCGAAGTGCCGGTCGTAATCGAAGAATCGGGCAATGTTCTTCAACTCGGCATGCCGGGGTCGCAGCGCATGCTCATATGCGATCGGAAAATCGACGGACTCCGGGTCGTAGAGGTCGTAGAATTTCGAAGGCGCGACGAGAGGATAATGCGGGCTGACCAGGGACACGAACGTCACCCAGGGGGATTCCGACTCTTCGCACCCGAGCAGCCAATCGCATGCGGCCTCGGTTATTTCTTGGTCGTAGTCCGTATAAGAACTCGCTCCCGCTCCGACATTTGCGGCAAGTTCCGGAGCGGCTCCGAAACTCGGCGGATCTTTGCGCAAGAGACCGACAGGCCAACCGATACCGCCGAGGACATGCATCGGCAGTATTTCCTGCGAGAAGCCGTTGTCGTCCTCGCTTGAACGGAAGTGCAGCTTTCCGATCGACGTGACCTCGATACCGCCGTCGCGCAATCGGTGCATCCAGCTCCGCGGAACGCCGCGATAGGGGGTGGCACTGTCCCAGCAACCGATATTGTGAACGTAATCGCCACATGCCATGGCGGCTCGCGCAGGAACGCAGATCGGCGACGGAGTATATGCATTTTCGAAAATCGTCCCTCGGGCGGCAAGGCTGTCCAGATTCGGTGTCTTGACAATGGGGTGGCCGGTGCAGCCCAACGCGTCCTTGCGGTGTTCGTCCGATATGACAATCAGGACGTTGTTGCGTGAGGCTGAGTTCATTTCTAGGGCGTCCATCAGATTGACCGGCCGGAGCAGCGCAGAGAATGGCAAACTACACGATCCCCCGGGACGTCACTGCTCCTTCTAATGAGCGAGGAGGTTTTCGCGCCCGAAAGGATCCTGACCCAGGTCATAAGACGCGTACTGATCGTTCGCCGAAACGGCCAATGATCTTGAAACGGCTCGCAGCCCGAATCGATTTCCTCTCGCGAGTCCATTCGAATTCGCCTCCTCTGGCTTCCTTCGGTTCGCGCGGTACCATTCTTCCCAAACGGGCGGGATTCATTCAACACGATCCAAGTGTCGGAAAGTGCGAACAGCATTTGTTGGCGCGAATCTCTGGACAAGCAGCATCATTAAGGCTTGGATTCAGGTCAGACTCAAACCATGGGGATGGAATGCCATGGCGCTGTCGCTCAACTGGCGGTGGAGCTTCGAAACCGCAACAAGACATCAAGGCGTCACAGGCACTGCGGACAAGCCGAACATCTCACAGGCCGCCATCAGGCAACAATTCTGGCTCATCGAATGCCGTGCCGGAATGAAATTGTTCAACCGACTTCTCCAAGGGGTGTCGTTGACCGAGCCCAAGCGCTGCCTGTTCCTGAATGTCGCCGGTGAAATTGCGCTGCCGGAGCGGAGCTTTGCGGACGACCGGATGTGGCCGGCTTCGACGGTCGAGGCCATTTGCACCGCCGGATGCTCATGACCGCAGCCACGAGGATTCCCTGCATCGGATCAGCGCATTGGGACGTGATCGGCAGCGCAGGCATTGTCATGACGGAAGGCTCTGACGTGCCGGGGCGCATTGCCTGGCATCCAGGTGGTGTCGCCTTGAACATTGCCACTTCGCTGGTGCGGTTCGGCATGACGCCGACGCTGCTAACTGCCATTGGGGAAGACGACGAAGGCGAAAGGCTCATCTCCCTTGCATCCGAAGTCGGAATTGACACGACATGCGTCTACAGAACTGCAGAACTGCCAACAGACAGCTACATGGCCATCGAAGGAGCCAACGGCCTGATCGCAGCCATTGCTGACGCCCATTCGCTGGAAGCCGCAGGCGACAAGATTCTCCGCCCGCTCTCAGATGGCCGTCTCGGATCGGCGGAGGCGCCATTTTCCGGACCGATTGCGCTGGACGGAAACCTGACCGGTGCGCTCTTGGCCGAAATCGCGACAAGCCCATTTTTCGAAAGGGCTGACTTGCGCGTCGCGCTAGCCTCTCCCGGAAAGGCCGAGAGGCTCGCGCCGTTGCTCGACATGCCGAACACCACCGTTTACGCAAATGTCGAAGAGGCCGGGATCCTGTGCGGTTCGCGCTTCGACAACGCACGAGAGGCCGCGACAGCATTGCTGGAACTTGGCGCGAATCGAACCTTGGTCACGAATGGTGCGCATGCGGTCGCAGATGGATCACGCACCGGCGTCATCCTGGCCGATCCGCCCGCAGCAAATGTGACTCGCGTCACTGGTGCCGGCGACACCTTCCTGGCAGCACATGTTGCAGCCGAAATCGCTGGTGCACCACCCGAGGACGCTCTTGAAAAGGCGCTCCGGGCTGCAGCGGACCATATTTCGAGAGGATTCACCTCATGACATTGCCTCTCGACATCGATGAAGAGATCCGGGACGCGCTCGCAGACGGCAGGCCCGTGGTCGCCTTGGAATCCACGATCGTTTCCCACGGCATGCCCTATCCACAGAACATTGAGACGGCGCGCTCAGCCGCAAACGCCGTGCGGAGCGAAGGAGCGGTGCCCGCGACCATCGCCGTGCTGGCCGGCCGATTGACCGTCGGCGTGGCGGAGGCCGATCTGGACTCTCTCGCCAGGGCAGGCCGCTCGGCCCGAAAGCTCTCGCGCGCCAATCTGGCATCCTGCATCGCTTCCGGGGAAACAGGAACGACGACCGTAGCTGCCACGATGATCGCGGCACATCTTGCCGGCATCGAGGTCTTTGCCACTGGCGGCGTCGGCGGAGTTCACAGGGGCGCGGAGGCGAGCTTTGACGTATCCGCCGACCTCCAGGAACTCTCGATCACGCCGGTTGCGGTGGTCTGCGCAGGCGCGAAGGCGATTCTCGACATCCCGAAAACGCTGGAAGTTCTGGAAACGCTTGGCGTGCCGGTCACCACGTTCGGAAGCCCGGATTTTCCGGCCTTTTGGTCGCGCACCTCCTCCGTTTCGTCGCCTTCCATGTCGAAGAGCACCCGTCAGATCGCCCGGGAATTCCTTTTACGCCGAAGGCTCGGCCTGCACGGCGGTCAGTTGATCGCCAATCCCGTTCCGGCGAAAGACGAGATTCCCGCAGCAGTCATGAATCCGCTAATTGAACAGGCGGTCTCCGAAGCACGGGAGCAGGTCACAGGGCCTTCGGTCACGCCCTTTGTCCTCGAAAGAATCTTCGAATTGTCCGAGGGACGTTCCGCAAAGGCAAATGAAGCCCTTGTGCTGAGCAATGCGCGCTTGGCGGCAAGAATTGCGTCCGATCTCGCCGATCTTCGCAGGAAGGGATGACTTCCGCCAAGACCGCTGAGCGTGCAGCCTCAAGCCCTGCATTTCATCGATCACTCCGAGGCGAAGCGCTTGATCAGGAGATTCCACGAAAGCCGCGTGGTCAGACGGTGCAGGAGCGCGTTCGCGACGCTCAAAGCGCTTCGCGAAGCAAGGCCAGGTACTCTTCGGGCCCGGCCGGCCTTGGGTTTGTCACGGCCAGATGATCCTTGGACGCCTTGTCGGCGATCTCGGGTAGAACGCCGGCACCAACACCCAATTCCGCCAACCTCGTTGGCAGGCCCAAGCCGGATACGAAGTCCGTCAGCCAAACATGCAGTTCTGCATGTTCGGGAAGACCCGCCGCCCCGCGAAGGTCGGCGTACGCGAGGTCGGCGTGACCGGCGTTGAAGCGCAGGACATGGGGCAGCAATATTCCGATCAGCGTGCCATGGTGAAGATGCAATTCGCCCAGCGGCGTGGCCATGGCATGGGCGCCGCCGAGCGACTTTTGCAGGCACATTCCTCCCATCAACGCTGCCATCATCATCTCCCACCGCGCCTTCCGGTTGCTGCCCTCCTCGACAGCAACGGGCAGCCATCTCGCAGCACGCCTGACAGCATCGAGCGCAATGGCTGCAGCCGGCGGATTCTCCGTGGGGCTGCAATACGTCTCGATCCCGTGGCTCAGCGCATCGATCCCGGTGGCGGCGGTAAGTCGCGACGGCAGGGAGAGCGTCAGTTCCGGGTCACAGATCACAACGTCCGCCACCATGTTCAGATTCACGGCAACGCATTTCGATCCGTCCAGAAGGGACATCACGCATGCGCGGCCTACCTCCGCTCCGGTGCCCGCCGCAGTCGGGATCGCAATCTGCCGGGAGACCTTGCCGATCCTCTCCGACCCGCCCCGCTTGACGTTGTACTCTGCCAGGCTTCCGCCATGGCTCGACAGCAAGGCAACCGCCTTCGCCAGATCGATAGGCGATCCGCCACCGAGCGCGATCACTCCGTCGCAGCCCCTGTCGTTCCAGATCTCGATGCAGTCGAGGAGCGATCGTTCCGTCGGGTTCTCCGTCGTGCCATCGTATACCACAGGTTCCGAGGGTCGTGCTGCATCGAGGACACGCTCCAAGATTCCGACGTCCGCCACGCCTGCGTCGGTCACGAGCAACGGACGTTTCAGGCCTAGCCGCGCGACTTCATCTCCGAGAACTGCAACAGCGCCATTGTCGAAATGTATGCGCGAAAGATACTGGATCAGCGGCATCAACCTTCGACCTCGTAGTAGATGTGCTTGGTCTCCAGGAAGTCGTTCATCGCCTCGACGCCGTGGAGCCGGCCGATTCCGCTTTGTCGGTACCCGCCCGTTTCGACTTCTGCGAAGAGCCGGTTATGGCAATTGAGCCAGACCGTGCCAAAACGCAGCTTGCGCGCCATGCGCATCGAGACATTCAGGTCGTTGGTGTATATGGAAGCGGCAAGGCCGTAACGGGTGGCGTTGGCCTTCGCAACGGCTTCCGACTCGTTGCCGAAGCGTTCAAGTGAGACGATGGGGCCGAAGAGTTCGTCCTGCACGAGATCATGAGTCACGTCCTCGATTTCGAACATCGACGGCGTTATGAAAAATCCACCAGACAACTCATCGCCGCCCGCCGTGCCACGCACCACGAGATTGGCCTCCTCACCGGCACGATCGACAATTCCGAGAAGCCTCTGCTGGCTCGGCTTGTCTATGAGCGGGCCCAATTCAACTCCGTCGGCGCGCGCATCCCCTGTCCTAGTCGCCTCGTATGCCGCCCGAAGACGCATCTTCATCTCGTCGTAGATCGTGTCCTGCACCAGAACTCGGCTGATGCACGTGCACATCTGCCCATTGAGCGCCAGCGAGCCGCGCTTGATCTCCGCCACCGCCTTGTCGAGATCCGCGCCATCAAAGACCAGCGCAGGGGCCTTGCCGCCCAGCTCCAGCGAGACATGCTTTATCGTGTCGGCGGCATTGGCCATGATGATCCTGCCGGTGCGGGACGATCCGGTAAAGGAAATCACGTCGATCTCAGGATGCGTGGACAGTACGGTGCCAACCTCGGTGCCGAATTCGTTGACGGAATTGACCACGCCATTGGGCAGCGACGGGACCGACTCGAAGCAGGCCATGACTGCTGCATTGGTCAACGGGGTCTGCGATGCCGGTTTTGCGACCACCGTGCAGCCAGCTGCCAGTGCCGGGGCGACTGACCGAACCAGCAGCGTTACCGGTGCATTCCAGGGCACGATGACCGAGGCGACACCCGAAGCCTCTCGCGTCATGAGGCTCATCTTGCCGGGCGCGCTCTCGAAAGTTCGGCCAAAGACATTCCGTGCAACGCCCGCATAGTAGCGGGCCTCACCATAGCCGGCGGCAATTTCATGCCGGGCCTGGCCAAGCACCTTGCCGTTTTCCCTGGCCATCAGATCCGAGATCTCGTCCGCACGCGATTCCAGGATGTTGGCGAATTCGAGCAGAACCGCCGCGCGAAGCCGGGGGCTTGACGCCCAATCCGTGGCTTCAAAGGCGTCTCGGGCTGCCATCACCGCCTGACCTGCCAATTCGGTCGACCCGTTCGGAGCCTCGGCGAAGACTGATCCGTCCGAGGGGTTCTGGACCGGGATCATGCCGTTCGGCGCGTCCGAAACCCATGAACCGCCAATGTAGTGGTGTCCTTCCTTGGATGGCATGTCAGGAACCTCCTAAGTCTGTTGCCCGATGGCGTGGGCGAGAACTCTCTCGGTGTCAGACTCCGCCGACGAACCAACCCAAGCGATGAACTGATCGGGTCGAACCAGGATCGCGTTGCACCCATAGGCCTTCCGCAGCGCCCCGGACCGCAGCATCAGAATCTTCAACGGGACGCCAAGCGCATCAGCCGCGCTCACGAATCCGGTCGAAAGCGCATTGTCGCCACTGAGATCCAATAGCGTGAAACCTGGGCCGAGCGCATCCCACAGGTCGCCACCGTCCGGCCGTGCCTGAGGCGCAAGGTGATAGCCCGGCTTGGCTTCGAATCCATGCTTGCCCTTCGCCCCTGACTGATGTCCGGTCTCGCCAAGGACAATGGGCGAACCCGCATAATGTGGCAGGAACTCGGTCACGTCCGCGTCATCTGCATTGGCTCGCGCGGCCCATGCCCTGTCGAAGGCCGCCCTGTCCTTCTCCGGGGAAAATTTCCGCGTGAACCCGCGAAAGTCCTCGATCATCCGGCTGATGAAGTCCCGGTTGACCGAGTTGAAGACTGGATGACGTTCGGCGGTATAGCTGTCGAGCAAGCCGGCTCCGGCCCAGCCATTTAGGGCCGCATCAATCTTCCAACTGAGGTTACGGGCATCTTCAAGGCCTGTATTGACGCCGTAACCCCCGTACGGTGGGTGGCTGTGACAAGCGTCCCCGGCAATGAACACGAGATCGTTGCGATAGGTCCGGGCGTGCGAAATGCGCAGGTCCCAGAACCCGATATGCTCGAATTCCAGTTCGAATTCCACGCCAACAAATTCGTGAAGGAAGGCATGGAAGTCGAAGTTCTCCCGCGTGGCACCGTCGGGCACGGGAGCATGAAAAAACCACCCCCCGTTCAGGTCGACACGGCCCAGAAACTGCCAGTAGCCATCCATCGCAGGGTGCATCACATTGAAGATCGACTTGCCGGGATAACGTTCGAGCAGGTCGTGCAACTCCATGGAACGGAAGACGAGCAAAGCCATGCGCGGCCCTTCGTGGTCGGTCTCGTTCCGGATGCCGCCGACGTCGCGGGTTACCGATCGCGCCCCGTCGCAGCCCACTGCATAGGCACCCACCACCACATGCGTCGCGCCATCGGCCTCGTAGGAAACGCGGACGCCGGCATCATCCTGGGTCACGCCAGTGACTTCTGCACCCTGAATGAACGCCACCTGAGGAAGACCGGCAACACGGTCTCTCAAGACTCTCTCGAGATTGTATTGCGGCAAGCGCTCATTGTCGGCGAAGTAGTAGGGTCGCACGCGCGAGCGTTGAAACCAGTCATAGCGGTAGTCGCCGAGCAGGCGGCCGTAGGTCACGAGACCGGCATTGCCGAATTCAGGCGGGATCGGCGTAGCCGCACGCACTTGATCCGAGATTCCCCAGGCGCGAAAATGCTCGCCTGTGCGCTGCGTCAGGTTCTGCCCCTTGGGGATGCGGTGAAGCTCGGTCGTGCGTTCCAGAACCGTGCTCTCGACCCCTTTCAGCGCGAGATCAATCGCGAGGCCCAGACCAACCGGCCCTACGCCATTGATGATTACCTGTGAATCGGTCACGGTTCCCCTCAAGCGCTTTCGACAATGCAGACATCCTGGCCCACGGCTGCGACCTCGTCCTCGCCGACCAGGATTTCGACCATCACGCCGTCGCCGGGAGCCTCGACTTCGCTAGACACCTTTTCCGTCTCCACCTCATAAAGGACGTCTCCCGTCTTGAAGCTATCACCCGCCGCGACGTGCCAGTTCGTGATTGTTCCTTCCTCCATGTTCATCCCGAAGCGGGCAAGTTTCAACTTGGCTTTCATTTTGCCGCCTCGGTAAAGAGCGCCTTTGCGGCTGTGACAATGCGCTCGGCATTCGGCAGCAAGGGCAGTTCCGCTGACGGGGCATAGGGCATTGCAGTATCCGGCACGGTGATGCGTTGAACAGGCGCCTTCAGCTGGGCGAAGCCCTTGTCAGCAAGAATCGCCGCAACATGGCTGGCGACCGAACAGGCATCACGGCTTTCATCCACCACGATCGCGTGACCGGTCTTCGCGACGCTGGCAAGAATCGCCTCCGTGTCGAGCGGCACCAGTGACTGCAGGTCCAGAACCTCCACCGACACGCCCAGTTCCGTCTCAAGCCGCATTGCGGCCTGCAATGTCATCCGGGTCATCGATCCCATGGTTATCAGCGTCAGGTCGCTGCCCTCGTGCATTATGCGGGCTTCGCCAAGCGGCGTGACGTAGTCGCCGCCCGGGACTTCGTCAGAGTCGCCGCCCCGACCACCGGGTTCAAGAAAGAATGTCGGATTGTCGGAGCGGATCGCTGCCTTCATGAGACCCTTGGCGTTTTCGGGTGTCGAGGGAACCACCACTTCGACTCCAGCCAGGTTCATGAGAAGCGAAAAGGGCGTGTCGGAATGCTGGGCCGCAGTCGAACGCCCGCCGCCATAGTTGGCGATCACTGTTATCGGCAAGGTGACCTGCCCTCCGCTCATCAGTCTCAGCTTCGCCATCTGGTTGGCGATGGCATCAAAGCCCGTGTAGATGAAATTCGAAAACATCATGTGCAGGATGACGCGACAGCCGCATGCGGCCGCACCAACGGAAATTCCCGTCAGCGTCTGCTCGGAGATCGGCGTGTTGCGCACCCGATCTGCACCGAAACTATCCAGGAGACCACGCGTGTCGCCGAAGATGGAGGCCTCGACGTCTTCACCGATCAAGATCGTCTTGTGATCACGCTCCATTTCTTCGACAAGCGCCTGGTTGATCGCTTGTATGAAACGCATCCGCGGCATCAGGAACCCACCCGCATCAACTGTTCCGCCGTGCAGGGATCCGGCGCGGTGCCTGCTTCGCCGAAGGCCACGGCGCCTTCCACGCATGCGTCCACCTCCAATTCCATGCTTGCGCACTTGGCGTCGTCCGCCGCTCCGCGATCAATGATCAGCGCTCGGGTTCTTGCAACTGGGTCCTTTGCTCGCCACGCTTGGATTTCTTCGTCACTGCGATAGGGCGTGGACAGCACCATTGCCTCGGCCGAAAAATGCCCCGAATACCGGTAGGTCCGCGCCTCGATGAAGGCTGGCCCGGCACCGGACCGGCAATGATCCACCGCTTCGAGCGCTGTCCTCCAGACCTCCACCACATCATTGCCGTCGATGTTCCAGACCGGGATTCCAAAGGGCTTGGCACGATCGGAGATCACGCCGGACGTGACCGTGTCTGAGGGCGAAAACTCGGAAAACCCGTTGTTTTCGCAGACAAAGAGAACAGGCAGCCTCCAAAGCGAGGATATGTTGAGGCTTTCCATCAGCGACCCTTGGTTGGCTGCCCCGTCACCGAAGAAGCAGACAGCGACACGGCCTTCTCCCTCAAGCTGGTTAGCGAGGCCGGCACCTGTGGCAATGCCAAGCCCTGCCCCCACGATCCCGTTGGCACCCACGATCCCCTTCGAAAAGTCTGCCACATGCATCGATCCGCCCATGCCGCGGCAGATGCCTTCGGCCTTGCCGTAGACCTCGGCGAACATCGCGTTGACGTCGCCGCCCTTGGCCAGGTAGTGCCCGTGCCCGCGATGGGTGGAGGTGATCTGGTCACGATCATCAAGAGGGGCGCAGATCCCGACGGCCACCGCCTCCTGGCCATCGGACAGGTGCACCTGCCCTGGCGTCCTCCCCAGCTTCACGTCGCGGAAGAGCTGCTCCTCCGACTTCCTGATCAAGAGCATCCGTCGATACATCTCGATCAGGACATCGTCGTCGGGCTGAATGTTGGAGGCGCTCGCTGCCATGGCATACCTTCTTCTTGCCCGTGAACGTAAGCCGACGGCGTCGGCTGCGACAATAGCCCCGGATTTACAGGAGAGGAAAGCGCAACTAATGTCTTTCGAGCCGACCGGGAACAAGGGGCGTACCCATGGATTTCCGCCAGCTCAAGTACTTTCACGCCGTCGCCAAGCACGAGAGCCTGACTGCGGCGAGCGAGGCGCTGAACGTGACGCAGCCTGCGATCGGCCAGCAAATACGGAAACTGGAAGCCGAGCTTGGCCTCAAGCTGCTGACCCGTCATTCACGTGGCATGCGGCCGACCTCTGTCGGCAAGGTCCTGTTCCAGCGCGCAGAAGACATCCTTGGCGCGGTCGAGAGCACGCGTCGCGAACTGTCCAGGCATCGGAACACCAGCAAGGGGACAGTCCGGATCGGCGTCACCCCGTCCCTGAGCCGAGTGCTGGTGCCACGGCTGATGGAATTGGGCTTCGACCGGCATCCGGGCATAACGCTTCTCTTCAACCAAGGATTTCCGGCGGACCTGGAGAGCATGTGGGAGGCCGGAGAGTGCGACTTTGCATTCTTCGACAGGGATGTCGACACGAACGAGGCAGAAAGTCTTCCCGTCTACAATGAGTGCCTGTGCCTGATCGGACCCCCGGACCTATGCGGGCCGTTGCCGGACCCGGTGCCCATTTCCGAAGTGGCAGGGCTGCCGGTCGTGCTTGACGTACGTGCGGTCTGGTCCCGCGAACAGCTCGAGCGCGGGTTCAAGAAGACTGGCTCGAAGTGGGTAGACCTGATCGAGTGTTCGTCGATCGAGATCCGGCGGGAATATCTCGTGCGAGGTCGTCGGTTTTGCGTTGCGCCCATTGCCCAATTCAATGACGAAATTTCCGCCGGGCTCGCCGACCATCGCGGCATTGACTTGCCCAGTTTCAATCGCACGGTCCACCTTGCCGGGCCGCGGGTCGAGAATATGACGGAAGCCCAGCGCAACATCCGGACACTCATCGTCGAGATCGCCGACGATCTGATCAAGGCCGCCAACGTGGCTTGGCAACCGCCGGAATGGACATCTGCCGAAAGTAGCAATTCTTCTACCAGATAAAAGCAATCCCGTCTTTTTTGCGTGCGACGGCCTTTGCATTGTATCATCAGGGAGACTGTCAATGCCGACACCGCAGTTCCTTACGGAACCGACCATAGAACATGGGCCGGAATACGCGCCACTTGTCGCCCGGCTGCGCGCGGATACGTCGGGTGCGGACGAGATTCGTGTCAGGATCGAGCAGAACGGCGACGTCTGGACGATCACTTTCCCGGTCGCGGGCGGCTGCTACCTGCTGCTTGGGTTCCATCCTGAAGGCGTGGCGAGTGCAACGGTGCAGATCGCGGGGCGGGACGGTGCCGCGACATGGCCGAAGACGATCGCGCACCGACTGAACGATGTACCGACCTCGCCGCTTGAAATGCCGCCGCTGCAGACACGTGTCTCTCAGCCGCATCGCATGGCGGGCCGATTCACTTTCCTCACCGTTCGCCGCCGCGCCGTGGGACGCATCACGGACATGACGGTAGCACAGCGCAAATGGCTCACCCATTGGGGCATGCTTGTCGCGGTCGACAATCAGGGCCGGATGCGCTGGATGCGCAAGCTCGACCGACGCGCCGCGGGCATCGAGCATTTGGCGAGCGGCAACCTGTTTGTCCATGACACCGAGTCCTGTTCGCGAGAAATCGACGTTGCCGGGGACGTCATCCGAGCCTGGTATGCCGCGCGACGACCGCAGGGCGCAGAGGAAGGCGGCATTCCCGTTGACGTTCGCAGCCTGCATCATCAGCCCCACCAAATGCCGAACGGCAATTTCCTTGCGCTCTCGGCACACGCAAGGCCCGTGAAGGACTGGCCGGCGTCGGTCCGCGAGCCCCGCAAGTACAAGGCTGATCGCGAAATCGTCGGCGACATGGTTGTCGAGTTCACGCCTGATGGCGAAGTTGTCTGGAGCTGGGACAGCTTTGACCACCTTGATCCCTACCGCATCGGGTATGATGCGCTGGATGCCTACTGGCATGTCCGCGGATTTCCAGGCGCGGCCGACTGGACCCACGGGAACGGCGTAGCCTACGACGCGAGTGATGATTCAGTTCTGGTGTCTTTGCGTCTGCAGGACTGCATTCTGAAGATTGATCGAAAGTCGGGCGAAATAGTCTGGATCCTTGGAGATCATGATGGCTGGCCTTCCCGGCTGCATGACAAGCTACTGACCCCGGTTGGTGAGAACTTCCGGTGGCCCTGGCACATGCACAACCCCCGAGTCACGTCGGAAGGAACGATCATGCTGTTCGACAACGGCATCTACGGAGCGCGTCCTGGACAGGAACGGATCCCCTTCCACGAGAGCTTCTCGCGCGGCGTGGAGTACCGCGTTGACAGGGACGCAATGTCGGTGGAGCAAGTCTGGGCTTCCGCGTTGACGGATGCCGATGTCATGGAACGCACCTGGGCCATGGGCGATGCACACCGGCTGGAAGACAGCGACACGGCACTGGTGATTCACTCCATCGCGATGCCCCAAGGCCGCGACGACATCGGGATGGATGAGGATGATCGGTCACTGCGCTACGTGTCTGAATTCCCTTCCCATGCCCGAATCCTCGAATACAACCGCAAGGACATCAGAGACATCGTGTTTGACATGACCGTGCGTGACGAAAACGACCTGATCCACTGGGAGGTCTTTTCCGGCGCACGGGTCGACAGCCTCTATCCCGAATGCAGCGGCATCAAGCTGGACTTGTGCGACACGCTGCAAACGGCGGGTGCGGCATGAACGGTCTTTCGCCCTTGTCCGTACAGGAAATCATGGCCAGCGACCCAGCCCACATGCCGATGGAGCGCGCGCCGGAATGGATGGAGGGTGCAGCTTACGTAATCGACCGGTTCGTGCCCTTGGACGAGGCGGCCGTGCCGATCACCGATCTGGGGCTTGTTCGAGCCGATGCGGTCTACGATGTCGTGTCCGTCAGTCGCGGACAGTTCTTCCGACTTGCAGACCATCAGGCCCGCTTTGCACGCTCCTGCGACCGCATGGAGCTTTCAAATCCATTCGCTCAAGCCGAAGAGGCGGCATTGCTGAACGAACTCGTTGCGCGCACTGGGCTCAAGGACGCCTATGTCTGGTGGGCGGTCACCCGGGGAGCGAACCTGCCGCACCCCAGCGACCGGCTGCATGCGGAGCGCTTCCAGAACAGGTTCTATGCCTTCGTGATCCCTTACGTGTTCATCAAGGACGATGCAGACCGGCAGGCAGGCATTCACCTTCATGTCTCGAAGGACTACATCCGCATTCCCGCAAACGCCATCGACCCCCGCGCAAAGAACTTCTGTTCACTCGACCTGAACATGTCGTTGATGGAGGCGGGCGCCGCCGGTGCCGGGTGGAGCGTGCTGACCGACGGGAACAACGTCCTGACCGAGGCGCCAGGCTCGAACATCTTCGTGGTCCGCGAGAACAGGATCATGACACCGGAGCTTGGCTGCCTCGAGGGAATCACGCGGCTCACGACTTTGGAGCTTTGCGCAGAGATCGGGCTGAGCATCGAAGTGGGCACGGTGACCGTAGACGACCTCGTGACCGCTGACGAAGCGTTCCTGACTTCCAGCGCTGGCGGCATCCTTCCAGTCTCAATTGTCAACGACCAACCGATTTGCCAGGGGTCCGGACCTGTCTCGACTCGCATTCACAACCTCTACTGGGAGAAGCGCTGGGCCGGGTGGCACGGCACCCCAGTAGACTACGAGGCAGTCAGTTGAGGCGATTGAAGGATTTCCACGACGTTGCCGTCCACGTCGCGTCCATAGGCAAAGACTCCTCCTGCGGGCATTGTCAGCGGCTCGGCATGAAAGGACATGCCCAGCGCCTTCAGCCGCGCAAACTCCGCAGCGCAGTCATCGACCTCGAAGCAGACGTGATTGAAGCCCGGCTTCGCAACTGCGAGCTGGCGGTCGGGCAAGCGTTCCGGAAGATCTTCGAATTGAAAGAGTTCCAGCCGCCCCTTCGCGAATCCCAGCATGACAATCCGTCCGGAACTGCCGGCAGCGGCCAACCGCACAGTCAACGCCGTGTCACCCGGCCCCCACCGGAACTCTCCAAGCTGCTCCGCGAAGAAGTTGTGTCTGTAGAACCCGGCCAGTCGGTCAGCGTCTTCGGTGACCACGCCAACGTGATGCATGCCCATGATCATGGCAGATTCTTAAACCCGACTTCTGCAGAGTTCCACCATGGCTGACCGCATCATCCTTCTCGGCACAAAGGGCGGCCCGCGCCTGACGACCGGGTCGAGCTGGCCGTCGTCATCGGTCATCGAAATTTCGGGGCGCCCATACGTCATTGACTGCGGCTTGGGAGTGACTCGGCAGTTCGTGGAGGCGGGATTCTCGCTTGCAGATGTGGATACGATCCTGATCACGCATCTGCATTCAGACCATTGCCTTGAGCTTGGGCCGTTCTTGCACACCACGTGGGTGTCGTCCCCAAAGCGCCAGATCAAGGTCTACGGCCCCAAAGGCGTCAGGAAATTGATCGATGACTTCCTTGCCGCCATGGCATGCGACATTGAGGTGCGCATAGCCGACGAGCGTCAGCAGGATCCGCGCGACATGTTCGCCGTCACGGAATACACGGAAGGCCATGTATTCAAGGACGATCTGGTCGATGTTGACGCGCTGCGCGTGGTGCATCCGCCACTGACCGAAACGTTCGCCCTGAAGGTCAGGGGGCAGAAAGGCATGGTGGTATTCTCGTCGGACACGAGCTATTTCCCGCCGTTGGCTGAGTTCGCTAAGGGCGCCGACGTCTTGGTGCACGAAGTCATGCATCGCGCCGGAACGGAAAGGATGTGCGAGCGCCTGAAATCCATCAAGCCGAACCTGATGGAACACATGATCGCAGGACACACGTTCGGAGACGATGTTGGGCAGATCGCGACGGCGGCCGGTGTTGGGCACCTCGTGGTCCAGCACTTCACGCCAGGAGACGACGAACTGACAGGACCTGCGGAATTCGAGGCACTCGTTCGGCAGACGTGGAACGGCAAGATGACTGTTGGCTACGATCTCGCAGAAATCGCGCTGCAAGACCCTTGAGGTGTCCAGGAAATGGAGCCCGCGTGGACTTTTGGGCAGGAACGATTGGCCTGACCCGAATGAGATCGAAGTCTCCTTCTTCACCGTCTGAAAAATGCCAATCCTGGAACCCGACGGTCGCCTTCATGGAAGCGCTCTCAAAAGCCGGCATTCAACCATGAAAAAGAAAAACTTTCTTCTGGAACGCGGTCAAGTTATCTACTCTAATCCGTGTCAATGACCTCCAGCGAGAGTGACCAACAAACAGGGAGAGTACTATGAAATACATGGCTAAGCTTTTGACTTCTATTGTCTTTGCGGTAGTTGCCATGACTGGCATGACACGTGCGGAATACCCGGAGCGCCCGGTGGAATTCGTGGTGCCGTGGCCTCCGGGTGACATCGAGGACACGATTGCCCGCATGATTTCTGATGCGTTCAAGAAGGAAACCGGCGTTCCGGCCACCACCGTCAACATCAAGGGCGGCGGCGGGCTGATTGGCGCCACCCACGTGTTCAACCAGCCTGCGGACGGCTACACCGTCGGCGTCTTCACCGCCAACATCATCTCTGCCCACATAATTCGCGGAAATGCGGAATACGAGAAGGGAGAGTTCGAGCCTCTGGCCGTGATAATCGGCTACGGGATGATGCTGACGGCACATGCCGACGCACCTTACAGCAACCTGATGGAATTGGCGGAGCACGCCAAGTCGAATGACGTCAGCCTTGGCGTCTTCGGCCTGAACGGCCCGCCCGCCCTCCAGACGCTGAAGATGGCCGAAGAGCTTGGATTCAAGTTCTCCAGCATCACGGCGTACGACGAGACGACATGCCAGATGATCCTGAACAGGGAAATCGACGTCACCCTTGGCGGGGGCCTGCTGAAGCCCTGTCTGACCAGCGGAGAAGCCAAAGCACTCGCAGCCTACACGACGGCGCGCATTCCGATCTACCCTGACGTAGCCACCCTCGAAGAGCAGGTGCCCGGGATTTCCACACCCGGCTGGACCGGCATCTTCGTGCGAAAGGACACGCCGACGGAGGCCCGTGAGGTGATTTCGCGCATTGCAAGGGCAGTGGTGGAAAGTCCCGAGGCGCAGGAAATCGCAGCCAACTCAGGCGCCGTGGTTCAGTGGATGCCAGCGGACGAAGCAGCGCAGTTTGCGGACGCCTTCTACAACCGGTTCGAGAACCTCCTGGCCAAATAGGCGCCCATGTCAGGCGACCGCAAGGACGACGAGCCCCCGTTCAGCGAACAGCCGACCGGGGGCCGCTTCCTTGTCGGCATAATCTTCGTGACAGCAGTCTTGCTGCTGGCAATGGTCGGCAGACAGACAACGCCGGGCTCGATGGGCCAGACAGTGATGTCCGGTGGCTGGTGGGCGGAGCCCGCGCTTGCTCCGACCGTCGCGCTCATCATGACCGTCGTGGCATCCGCCATCGCGTTCTTCGTCGCAAGGCGCGAAACGGTCGATATCGGAAAGTCCGCGCGCGTCTACGGCCAGATTCTGCTGATCTCCGGCTGCATGATTGGCGCCGTAATGCTGATGAAGGTGCTCGGTTTCGCGCTGTCGATCCTCATTTTTGCGGGCGTAGTGGCAACAATGGCGGGCTTTCGTGGCACGCGTCTCGTTCTGATCGCGCTCGGGACGACCGTCGCCATGGTCCTGATCTTTCGCATCGGCTTTGAGATTTGGTTTCCGCGGCCTGCGCTCTTCAAGTGGCTTGACCTCCCCGTGTCCTGGCAAGGCATCCTCTGATGCTGGAGACAATTGCACTTGGTGCACAGCAGCTCGCCGATCCGGTGATCTGGATCGCATTGATCAGCGGGAGCGTGCTCGGCATCATCCTTGGCGCCATACCCGGGATTGGCCCCGGGGTCGGGATCGTGCTGCTCTTGCCGCTCACCTACACGATGGATCCGCTTGCCGGGATAACGCTCTTGATGGGGCTCTATGCGGCGGGATGGTATGGGGGAGCCGTTCCGGCCATCACGATCAACACCCCGGGCACGGCCGTAAACGTGTTGACCACCTATGACGGCTATCCGATGGCAAAGAACGGCGAGCCGCAACGTGCCTTGGCGCTGGCTTATTCTTCAAGCTTCGTCGGCGGAATCTTTGCCGTCACCGTTCTGGCTCTCGCTGCTTGGCCACTAGCGGCACTCTCCAAGTACCTCACGTCGGTCGACCTCGGCATGGCCGCGCTCTTGGCGATGGTTCTCGTCGTGGTCGCCCATCGCGGCAGCGAGTTCGCCTCCTTTGCGATGCTCGGCGTCGGGCTGTTTGTCTCGACCATCGGGCTGGAGACCGCCTATGGCTCGGCGCGGTACACATTCGGCACCACGTGGATGATGGCAGGCGTGCCGCTGATTTCCATGGTTCTCGGCCTCTTCGCATTAAGCCAAGCGCTGACCCTGATATTCTCCGACAGGCAAATCGAGGACGCCAACACCGAAATCGATCGGCGCCTTCTCAGCGGATTCATCGAGGTGTTCCGCTATCCCAAGACCTTGTTCCGTTCGGCCGGACTGGGAGTCGGAATGGGCGTGCTTCCGGGAGTTGGAGAATTCCTCGCCCAGTTCTTCGCATATACCTCTGCCCGTGCCGGATCGAAGACGCCAGAAAAATTCGGCAAGGGTGCACCTGAGGGAATCATCGCGTCGGAGACGGCCAACAACGCCGTGCCCCCTGCGGCCTTGGTGCCGCTTTTGTCTCTCGGCATCCCTGGCGAAGCCTTCACCGCCTTGATGCTGACCGTCTTCATTGTCCACGGTGTCGATCCGGGACCTACGCTGTTCGAAGAGAACAAGGCATTCGTCGCTGGGCTATACATGACGCTCTTCATCATGAACTTCGTCATTGTCGCTTTGTTGCTGGTGGGCACAAAGTGGATCGCCAAGCTCGCCACCGTCAATGACAGGCTTCTCGGCGTGATCATCATGTGCCTTGTGATGGTTGGCACGTTTTCGTCGAATTACCGACTGTCCGACACGATGATCGCCATTTGCTTCGGCGTGCTCGGATTTGCGCTCAGGCGTGCCAAAATTCCCATGGTGCCAATGATCCTCGGGCTGGTTCTTGGCCCAATCATGGAACGCTATTTCCGGCAAGGCATCGGGGCTGCGGGTGGGGACATGACGATCTTCGTCACGCGCCCGGTAAGCCTCGTCTTCCTGATCGTCATCCTGGCGCTTATCGCGATGTCCGTCCGAAACGCAATCCAGCGCGTGCGACAATGAAAGCAGGTTGCCCTGTTTCCCCGATGGCCGCCTTCGGAAGGAGCAAATTCATTTCAAGACCCGCCCGCCGTCGCGGGCGAGGCATTCGGTCAGGGTTGGCTATTCGTCCGTCTTGGCACTGAACGCGCCAAGCACGTCGTCGTGCTCGAATGTACTGCCGACCTCGGCATGATCGGCACCGTAGAAGGTGGCGGCGATCTGGTTGTCCGGCCGAGCGCCCGAAGCGAAGCCGTCGGGTGTCAATGGCACATCGTTGAACATGATGTCGTTCTGAGCGGCTCCCGTGAACAGTTCGTGGATGATCGTGAAGGCCACGTCGACATCGGCGTCGGCGAAGTTCACGGTGATCTCTGCATTACCGTGGTAGCCTTCGGAAGCCTCGCGATGGCCGCCGAAGGCTGTAGAGCGCGGCTCAATGCGTTCCCTGCCGTGCTGGCTGCGGCGGGCCAGACCATTCAGATTCTCCCTGGCGAGCAGGTTCCCGCGCTTTGGCGCAACAAGGATGCGTTCCGAACGATCTCGAACTGGATTGGATGTCCGGGGCCAGTGTAGTTCCGTCATCTGGGAACACAGATTCTCCCGGGACGGACCCGCCATGCTGCCCGAAGGTCGATCGCGGCTTGCTCCGGAACTGGGTTCATGTCCGAGGCATGCTCATGGCCAGTCGTCGTCGGATTCCGGTTGTCAGACGGAAGTCGTTGCCAGCACCGCTTTCAGCCCCTAAGTTTCTCCGAGCATTCCGGGTCGACGCACATGAACAGGAGATTCTACGACAACCACGTAGTCCGACGGCGAAGGAGCGTCTTCGCTTGGCTCAGAGGCTCGTTCCTGACAGGGCTGGTCGTGATCGCGCCAATCGGACTGACGCTCTGGCTGATCTGGACCGTCGCGGGCTGGGTCGACAGCTGGGTGCTGCCCTTCGTGCCCATCTGGCTCAGGCCCGATCAGTATGTCGGACTGAACATCCGCGGCGTCGGCGTAATCCTCTTTCTGATCTTCACCGTTGTCGTAGGCTGGCTTGCCAAGGGAATCATCGGCAGGTCGCTGATCAATTGGGGCGAGAGCCTCGTTCACAATCTCCCAGTGATCCGCTCGGTCTACAAGGGCCTCAAGCAGATCGCGGAAACGGTGTTTGCGCAGTCGGAAACTTCCTTCGACAGGGCATGCCTCGTGGAGTATCCACGGAAGGGGATCTGGGCCATCGCCTTCATTTCCAAGGCCGCCAAAGGCGAAGTCGATTCCAAGATTGACCGCGAAGGCGGAAAAACCGCGGTGTTCCTGCCGACGACGCCCAACCCGACCTCCGGCTTTCTCCTGTTTGTCCCGAAGAGTGACCTGATCGAACTGGAGATGTCGGTCGAAGACGCCGCAAAGCTCGTGATCTCGGCAGGCCTGGTCTATCCCGACGGCAAGCCTGTCGCGTCAAGAGCGATCGAAGAGATTCGCGATCCCGCGACCGGCTCCGGCGAATCCTGATGAAGTGACACGCAAGGCACTCGGCGCGACATGGCCGGGACTGCCATTCCCGACCGAACCCGACCCGAGTTGCTGCCTTTTGACCAGGCAATACGGAAAAATCAGTACTGGCCGACAACGAATTCGAATCAAAGGGCAGTCCAGCCACCGTCCATGGAAACTGCCGTACCGGTCAACTGTGCCGCAGCATCGCTGCACAAAAACACTGCAAGGGCACCGAGTTGCTCAACCGTCACGAACTCCTTCGTCGGCTGACGGACGAGCATCACCTGCTGAACCGCGTCGTCTTCGGAAACTCCATGTTCTCTCGCAATGTCGGGGATCTGCGCCTCGACCAGCGGCGTCAGTACAAATCCGGGACAAATGGCATTCGCCGTGATCGGGTCGCGCGCTGTCTCCAGCGCCACGACTTTCGTCATTCCAATCAGCCCGTGCTTTGCGGTCACGTAGGCCGATTTGTAGGGAGACGCCGTGAGCCCGTGCGCGGACGCGATGTTTATGATGCGGCCCCAGCCCTTTTTTCGCATCAACGGGATGGCAACGGCTGATGTGTGAAAGGCGGAATTCATGTTGATCGCGATGATCGAATCCCATGTCTCGACCGGAAACTCCTCAATCGCCGCGACGTGCTGAATGCCCGCATTGTTCACCACGACGTCACATGCGCCCGCCTGCTCGACGAGCGAGCGACATTCGCCGGGCTTCGACATGTCGGCCTGTATGTAGCGTGCACTCACCCCGGTTTCCTTGGCAATCTCCGCCGCCAAGGCGTGATCTTCCTCGCGATCAGTGAACGAGTTCAGTACGACATCCGCACCGGCTCGCGCCATTGCCCAGGCAACGCCAAGCCCGATGCCGGAGTTCGAACCAGTGATGACGGCCGACTTTCCCTCAAGCGACATGGGCAACTCCATGGAACGCGCGGCGAGCTTGATTGGCGGTATCGATCGCCGCCCGGCAACCGGACAAGCGACTTGACAGGCTAGAGGTCCAGCCCCTCGTACTTCTTCTTGAACCTTGACACGCGGCCACCGGTGTCCAGAAGGCGCGTGCCGCCGCCAGTCCATGCCGGATGCACGGTCGGGTCCACGTCAAGTGAAAGCTGATCACCCTCCGCTCCCCAGGTCGAGCGCATCTGGACGACGTCGCCGTTTGTCATCTTGACATCAATGACGTGATAGTCGGGATGAGTGTCTTTTTTCATGGTGCGTTCCTCAGGCCTCGCTCTTCGGCTTGTATGCGGCATCCTCCGCAATCCGTGCCGACTTTCCGCGCCGCGACCGAAGGTAGTAGAGCTTCGCGCGACGAACGCGTCCGCGACGCACGACGGTAATGGAATCGATGTTTGTCGAATGCAGCGGAAAGACCCGTTCGACACCTTCGCCAAAGGAGATCTTGCGCACGGTAAATGACCCGGCAATGCCTTCGCCGTTCTTTCGCGCGATGCACACACCTTCGTAATTCTGAACGCGTGTCCGTGTGCCTTCCGTGACCTTGTATCCCACCCGGACGGTATCGCCCGCCTTGAAGTCCGGAATGCTCTTGCCTAGCGCAGCGACCTGCTCGGCTTCAAGCTCAGCGATCAGATCCATCTGACCAACTCCTGTCGTGCCCCGAGTTGCCCCCGGGAGATGTTTCGTGCCTCAGAGCTCCGGTCGACATGTTGGGCCGGTCGTGCCGCCCGCCGGAGAATACAGGTCAACTTTCCCTTTGAGCACCAATTTGCTCGCGAACCCGCGTCCCTATAGGGGGTGCTTGGGTAGCAATCAAGGGGAAAAATCCGCTCGAAACCGTCACATGCGCTCCCAAGAAGGACGGGCTTTGCCGCACCCTTACGGCTTCTTGCCGGAATATTCCTGCCAGAGATCCGGCCGCCGCTCTCTCGTCAGTCGCTCTGCCTCTTGCTGACGCCACTTCGCCACGGCCTGATGGTCACCAGACGTCAGGACATCGGGAATGTCGCGTCCCTCCCAGGTCGCCGGGCGCGTGAAGTGGGGATATTCAAGAAGTCCGTTCGAGAAGCTCTCACCTTCAATTGAGGCAGCGTTGCCAACCACGCCGGGCAAGAGCCGAACGGTAGCGTCGATCAGGGCCTGCGCAGCAATCTCTCCACCCGTCATCACAAAGTCGCCCAAAGAGACTTCCTCTATGCTGAACTGATCGATCACGCGCTGATCAAGACCTTCGAATCGACCTGAAATGAGAACGAGGCCAGGACCTTCCGAGAATCGCTGCACCATTGCCTGGTCGAGGCGGTGCCCGCGCGGACTGAGATACACCAGAGGCAAGGCCGCTTCCCGGCATGCGTGCCGGACGGCGTTCCCCACGACGTCGGCACGAAGCACCATGCCAGCACCGCCTCCGGACGGCGTGTCATCGACGCTGCGGTGCTTGCCTGCACCAAACTGTCGCAGGTCCACCGCTTCCAGGTTCCAGATTCCTTCAGCCAAGGCGTTGCCGGTCAGTGATGTGCCCAGGACGCCGGGGAACGCTTCCGGAAAAAGCGTGATGACCTTCACCGTCCATGCCCCTGCATACGAAGGCTGGTCCAAGAGGAGCTCTCGCGGTGCCGAGCTTGCCGAAATGCTCAACTGCCCGTGGGATCTTGCGCCAGGCATGTTCATGCCGTGGACATATAGACACAAGGCTGCCATGCCGCAATTGACGGCGTCGGCGGCACCAAAGCCTTCAAGCGAATGGCGCCACGACCCGATCGCCCGTCCAGGGTGCGCCACGGGCAACATGATTCCTGCAAGACTGCGTGAATGTGCTGTTGCCCGCAGCCCTGCGATTCGCGATCCCGCCCTGCTTCAACGCAATGCGCGTGGGCGTCCCACGCGCGATCCTTTGTCAATTGGATTGACGCGCCAGCGCGGCGGCGTATTCGGGTCCGAGCGTGGAGATCCCCTTCAGGATGTCGATCGCATAAGCCAGCTGATAGTCTTCGTCACGCAGTTCCGCGGATTCTTCCGCCCTCAAGCGATCTTCCTCGATCTGACGGCGCTCGTCTTCGCTGAGGCTGTCATTTGACAGAGACCCGCGCAGGTCGGCCTCGAATCGTCTCTGCCGCTGGGGTTCATCGGACTCATCGACTTCCGGGCGAGGCGGCTGCTGAACAATGATGTCTGGAGACACGCCAAGGGCCTGAATCGAACGACCGGATGGCGTGTAGTAACGCGCCGTCGTTAGTCGCATTGCGGCCTCGCCACGCAGCGGCATTACGGTTTGGACCGAACCTTTTCCAAATGACTTCGTGCCCACGACGATTGCGCGCCGGTGATCCTGGAGCGCGCCCGCCACGATCTCAGATGCCGACGCGGAGCCGCCATTGATCAAGACGACAATCGGCTTGCCTTCTGCCAAGTCACCGGCTTCCGCATTGAACCGGCCGCTGTCCCGAAGCTCGCGTCCTCGAGTCGACACGATCTCGCCGCCTTCGAGAAACGCGTCGGACACCTTGACGGCCTGCTCAAGAAGGCCTCCCGGATTGTTCCGGAGGTCGATGACGAATCCGTTGACCGCGTCCAGTCCGCCAGCCTCCTCGACCATTTGAGGCAATTGCTCCTGCAGGGACGGAAACGTCTGGTCGCTGAAGGTCGTGATGCGCAAGACCACCGTTTCCCCGACAATCCGTGACCTGACCGCCGTCAGCTTGATCGTGTCACGAATGATAGAGACATCGAACGGCTCCGTCTCGCCTTCGCGCACGACGGTAATGACGATTTCGGAACCGACAGGCCCTCGCATCATTTCGACCGCCTCGTCGAGCGTAAGGCCCAGAATGCTCTCGCCGTCGACATGAGTGATGAAGTCACCTGCCTGCATGCCCGCCTCGTCGGCCGGCGTTCCATCTATCGGCGAGACCACTTTCACGAAACCGTCTTCCTGGGTCACTTCTATGCCGAGCCCACCGAATTCGCCCCTCGTCTGGACACGCATTGCCGCCGCGTCGTCCGGCGAAAGATACGATGAATGCGGATCAAGCGACGTCAGCATCCCGTCGATCGCGGCTTCGATCAGTTCGCCTTCGTCCACTTCCTCGACATATTGCGCACGGATGCGCTCGAAGATGTCGCCGAACAGGTCGAGCTGTTCATAGATGCTCGGCTTGTCGTTCTCCTGCGCAATCACGGGTCCCGAGACCTGCGTTGCCACCAGAATGCCGAACATCACGCCCCCGACGGATGCCAGAAAAAGGTTCCTCATGGTCCATTCCTTGTATTGGCCCCGCATCTTGATCAGGGCTGGATCGATCAGGCCATGCACGTGCCCGACCTGCATATAATGCGTTTCTGGTCCGAAAAGACCACAGTCTCGCGTAATTTCGTTCAAATTCTCTTGTGCGAGCGGGTTTTCGATCATCGAATTCCCGTCTCGCCATCGACTGGAACGGCCGTTCAAGCCCGAATCAGGCTCCTTCCGGTCATTTCGTCCGGCTGGGGCAACCCCATGAGTTCCAGGACGGTTGGAGCAAGATCGCAGAGACGTCCGTCGGCGAGCCTCACGTGCGCAGGCCCGCCGCAAAGCGCGACCGGCACGAGATTCGTGGTGTGCGCCGTGTGCGCTTCGCCTGTTTCGGGATCTACCATCGTCTCGCAGTTTCCATGATCCGCCGTCAGCAGCATGGCGCCGCCTGACCTGTCGAGTGCCTCGACGACGCGGGCAAGCCCTTGATCCACGGCCTCGCAGGCCTTGATTGCGGCATCAAGATCTCCTGTATGTCCCACCATGTCAGGGTTGGCATAGTTCGTGACGACAAGATCATAGCCTGCCTCTATGGCCTCGACGAAGGTGTCGGTCACTTCTGCCGCCGACATTTCGGGCTTCAGATCGTAGGTGGAAACGTCCGGGCTCTTGGGCATGAAGCGGTCTTCGCCCGCTTCCGGCTCTTCCTTGCCACCGTTCAAAAAGAACGTGACATGCGGATATTTCTCGGTTTCGGCGAGCCGGAACTGCCTGAGCCCATGCCGTGCCACCCACGCACCCAACGTGTTCCTTATGTCCTGCTTGGGAAACACGCTGGTCATGTAGGCATTGTGCTCATTCGAGTATTCGACCATGCCAAGACACGCAGCCAGATTCGGGCGCGGACCGGCCCTGAAGGCGTCAAAGCCGGGTGCTGCAATTGCCGCCATGATCTCCCTGGCACGATCGGCACGAAAATTCGTGAAGAAAACTCCGTCTCCGTCATTCATGCCAGCGTACCCTGCGAGCACCGCAGGCGGAATGAACTCATCGGTGATGCCTTCGGCGTGGGCATCGTCGACTGCGGCCAACGCGGTTTCCGATGCCACGCCCTCGCCCTTCACAATGGCACGAAAGGCGCGCTCGACTCGGTTCCAGCGGTTGTCACGGTCCATCGCAAAATACCGGCCTGAAACGGTGGCGACTTCCACGCATGACGGAATGGCTTCGCGCAAATTGACGATGCATTCATGCGCGGATCTGGGTGGAACGTCGCGGCCGTCTGTAATCACGTGAACAACTGTCTCGATGCCGGCATCGGCGAGAGTCCGTGCCGCCTGCGCCATATGCGCCTGGTGCGAGTGAACGCCACCCGCTGACACCAGTCCTGCGAGATGGGCCCGACCGCCAGTGTGATTGAGAACCGTGATGAAGTCCTGCAGCGCCGTGCGCCTCGCGAATGACCCGTCCTCGATCGCAAGGTCGATCTGACCAAGGTCCATGGCAACGACCCGACCGGCGCCGATATTTGTATGCCCGACTTCCGAATTACCCATTTGCCCGGAGGGAAGTCCGACATCCGGACCGTGCGTGACAAGCGTTGAGTTCGGGCACTCGGCCATGATTCGGTCAAAGGTCGGCGTAGCGGCCAATGCGGGAGCATTGTCGCTCAGATCCTCACGAAGACCCCAGCCATCAAGGATGCAGAGCACCACGGGAGTCGGCTTGCTCATCCTGAATTCCATGCCTTCAATTGGGCCACGCCCCTAGACTGTGACCGGTTCGGAGATCAGCCCCGGCTCGCGGATGCCGAGCATTGTATCTTCCGCTCCGCATTTGCAAGCTACTGGACGGCGGCTTGGGCCGACGCTGCCTGCAGACCTCCGGAATGATCACTTCTTCGGCTGGCGAGGCTGAGGTCGGCCGGGCATCTCCTTGAGCAGTCCGCCTACACCCATCGCGGCGATGCTTTCACCATCCACGGGCATTCCTGCCGCCAAGCGTTCAAGCACCCAGTCGACCCCGTTCAATGCGGGGGAGCGCGCGCATCCCGGCAACCCGACGACAGACGCGCCCTCCAAGTCGGCAAGAAACAGGAGGTTGCCCGGATCAACGGGCATGCCGAATCGTTGAATGACCCCTCCGGCCGCTGACACGGCAGCGGGAGCGACGTCTGCGCGATCTGAAGTTGCGGACGCGCCGAGAATCAGGATCAGGTCCATTTCCGGATCCAGCGCATCTGCGATCGCCTCGGTCCGATGCTCGACGACTGCTACATCCGCGAGTTCAAGCCCAAGTGCACCGATGCGATCTTCGACGACCTTTCTCCCCTTCTCAAGAAGACTCTCCTTGAAGCTCGGCAACCTTGTCAGGATGAGCTGCACCCGACCAGGCCTGAATGGCGCCAGGCAGATTGCACCATCTCCCAGCACCTCTACCGCCACATCGACCTGCGCCGCCGCCACTGCATAGGGGATAACCTTGATCGTGGCGACCAGCTGACCTCGGTGCACCCGCATCATGTCAGGAAGGGTGGCAAGCGTGATGCCTTCGTCGACCCGATTCATGGCGTGGACCGCGTCCGAATTGACCATGACGATGCCTGAATGCATGGCGACAAGATTGGCACGGCCCGTGAACGCCTTGGTCAGGCTCAGGCCCGGCGTCATGAGCGTCGCCGCGATACGGGCCGCCGCATCGCCTTCCACAATGTCCCCGGGCTCCAGCTGCGCCGCAATGACGGACTCGATTCCTGCCTCCTTCAGGCGCAGCACGTGCTCCACACCCAGAACCGTGCCTTTGCTTATGGTGCCGCTCGCGAGCTTCAGGGAATGGGCGAGAATCGCGCCTTCCGCTGCATCCAAGGCCAGTTCCCCGAAAGTCATGAGCTGGCCCCGGGGCGCGTTTCCGGGTGCCGAAGGCGTTCGGTCATCTCGGCCATTATGGACACGGCGATCTCGGCCGGGCTGCTGGCTCCGATGTCGAGTCCCACGGGTCCGTCGATTCGCGCGATCGCGTCTCCCGAAACGCCGACTTCGGAAAGCGCCGCGACGCGTTTCGCATGCGTGCGGCTGGATCCGAGCGCCCCGATGTAGAACGCCTCGGATGACAGCGCCACGCGAAGCGCCGGCGTATCGATCTTCGGGTCATGACTGAGCGTAACGACGGCGGTGCGGGCGTCGACGCCGTGGGCGTCCAGGGCCTCGTCAGGCCAGCCTTCGAGAAACCGCTCGCCCGGGAATCTCTCCGCGCTGGCAAAACTGTCGCGCGGATCGCACAACGCAACGTCATACCCGGCCAGGCGCGCCATCCGCACCAATGGTTGCGCGATATGGACAGCACCGACGATGACGAGACGAAGCGGTGGATTGTGGACACCGCGAAAGACATCGCCTTCGCGAACGGACCGGTCGGTCCGAAAACGCTCCTCGAGTTCCTCATCAGAATGGTCTCTCAGAAGGAGTCGCCGAGCCCAGGACGACAGGTCGACTTCCCAGACAACGGGCTGGCGCGAGGCGCGCGCGTCCACCAGCGCCCGAATTTCCTTGACAGAAGGTCCCTGCCCCTTGCCGACCGGTTCCACCATCACCTCGATCTCGCCACCGCATGCCAGGCCGACCTCGAATGCACTCTCGTCGGAAACGCCAAAGCTCAACATTCGGCAAGTGCCGTCCTGCATTGCATCGGATGCCTCGAACAGCACCGCGCTCTCTACGCAACCGCCCGAAACCGATCCCTGGAACATCAACTCCCCGTCGATCACGAGTTGCGCACCGACCGGCCTGGGCGCGGACCCCCAGGTCTTCACAACCGTCGCCAGTGCGACGGATCGACCGGCGTCGACCCATTCGAGCGCCAGTTCAGGTATGTTGTCGTGCGATGTCATGCTCTATCCCGACCGGGCCCTGCCAATCGACAAGGAACTGTCCATGCCTTCGAGCGGCTCTGCAGATGCAACGCGACGATCACGAGAAACGGACGCGAAGCACTGGCGCCACGCACCCAAACTTTGGCACGCGTTTGCGCGTCACCGACAGGACACACACATCAGCTTCCAAGCTCGAGCACTGCGGGCGAGAAAAGAACGCCAAACTGCTCGCACCAGATCACGACGGACTTGATCGCGCCAAGGTCGGTTCCCACCGGCACCGCGTAGGCCTGATCGCCAACATTGCCCTTCAACTGGCCAAGCGACACCCAGGAACTGCCGGCAACGTCCGAGGATTTCTGCGGATCGGGATGGGCCGAAAGCCAGACTTCGAGATCGGGACCGTTCGTCACCTGGAACTTCGACAACTGGACTTCATGTCCGCCGTCGGGAAGGGCAACGAGAGTCGCGATCCCCTGCCCCTTGTGCCTGTCATCAGCGTCTCGGAAGCTTCCTGTCGCCACGACCTCAGCCTCGCTCAGGTTCTCGAACACGACTTCGTCGAACAGGAGCGGCGAATAGGCGTACCAGAGAAACGCTCCGACCGGCGCTCCCACGATAAGGCCAAGAACGAACGCAACGAGCCTGCGCATGGCCGAGTCTCCTTTCCTGCCGGGAATGTAGCCCGATTCTCAAGGTGTGGGAACCATTCCAAGTCACGTCCGTCGGATGGCCGGCTGCCGCGTGGAAACGTGCTTGCAGACATCCTGCGCCGTCACGACATGAATTTCCGGCAGGCGCCCTTTGTGGCAATTTCCGGCCTGGCCGGGGTCGCTTTCGGTGGCCATCCTGTCGGATAGATTTGTGGCCGGATGGCTCAATGAGGTAGAACCTGCTCCCGAAACGGAGGCACGTCCATGAAATCACATGTCAAAGCACTGGTCGTCGGCGGCGGGGCCGTGGGAACCTCGATCGCCTATCACCTCGCCAAGGCGGGCTGGAAGGACGTGCTGCTGCTTGAGCGGGACGAACTGACATCCGGCTCGACCTGGCACGCGGCAGGCCTGCTGCCCTATTTCAACATGAGCTATGCCACGACGCATATCCACGATCATTCGATCAGGTTCTACAAGACGCTTGAGGAGGAAACCGGACTCAATCCAGGCTTCCAGGTCGTCGGCAACCTGCGCATGGCGCAGTCGCAGGACAGGATGGACGAATACATGCTCTATGCGTCGACTGCGGAGACCTGCGGCGTTCCGTATGAATGGATGACGCCGGCCCAGATCAGGGATCGCTGGCCGCTTGTTCGCACCGAAGACCTGAAGGGTGCCATCTTTCACCCGACCGACGGCTACATA
>JAJEGW010000062.1 GCA_022819605.1 Silicimonas sp.
TCGAACAGGTCGCGGACAATGTCGGATCCGGACACATCTTCGACGACCTGCGGATCGACCGAACTGTGTTCATCAAGGACACGGTACGTAAAGACCTGTTGCTCGGCCAGCGCTTCTCCGGTGACGGGATGAGTTCCTGCGGCAAAGGCCGAGCCAGTGGTAGCAGTCGCACCCAGCAGCATGGCCGCAAGGAACCTTGGCGTGGAATTCATGAAAGTCCCTCCCATTTTGGGGCTGCCGCTCACTGTGTGCGGCGCTCTTGTGTCGAGGAGCGAAAAAGGATCGAACTGAAGACTTTCCTTGACCAGGCAATTCGTGGTGCCCGGATTCGTCCCCGCTCCCTTGATAGGCACGGTATGAGCACCTCTCGATCCTGACAAGACCTGCCTTGCAGGGCATGAATTCAAGTTTCCTTTATTATCAATGCACTACGAATTGCATTCAGACACGCTTCATCACGTTTCGCGGAATGCGCGGAGCAGCGGCGGCGTTGGGCCAAAAGATGTTTCGTGAATCGCGTGTGTGCGGTAGGCACAAGCTTGCTGCAGGCGCAGGAAAATTGGTCCTCAATTCGATGGAGGCGCATCGCATCAATGGGTATCTCGGAGATGAAATTTCGAAATAAGGTGCGATCAGGAGGCTAGGCGGGTGATGAGTCAAAGCGTTGATGTCGCCGTGATCGGCGGTGGGCAGGCCGGTATCGCGATGAGTGAACATCTCGCCAAGTCTGGCATTCCCCATGTCGTGTTCGAGCGACACCGGATTGCCGAACGCTGGCGCACGGGGCGATGGGATTCGCTGGTCGCGAACGGACCCGCCTGGCACGACCGGTTCCCAAGTCAGGAGTTCTCGTGCATTGACCAAGACGCCTTTGTTCCAAAGGAGCAAGTCGCCGATTACTTTGTCGACTATGCAGAGCGATTGAATGCGCCCGTGCGATGTGGTGTTGAGGTGACGTTGGTTGAACGCTTGCCTGGCCAAACGGGCTTCCGCGTTGAAACTTCGGACGGCACCTACGACGCAAAGGCGATTGTCGCCGCGACCGGCCCGTTCCAGAAGCCTGTTTTTCCACGGCTTGTACCGTCTGATACGCTGGTCACCCAAATGCATTCCCTGGACTACAAAAACCCGGATCAAGTCGCAGAAGGTGCCGTTCTGGTTGTTGGCGCGGGGTCGTCCGGCGTGCAGATAGCGGACGAATTGCTACGGGCCGGACGAGATGTGTTTCTGTCGATCGGCCCCCACGACCGCCTGCCTAGGCGGTACCGCAACAGGGACTATGTCTGGTGGATGGGCGTCCTTGGCATGTGGGATGACGAACGCATTCCGCCAGGCAAGGAGCATATCTCGATATCGGTGAGCGGCGCATACGGAGGCCGCACAATCGATTTTCGCGACCTAGCACGCAGCGGAATGATGCTGGCTGGGCGAACCGAAAGATTCTCGGAAGGCACCGTGCACTTTGCCGACGACCTTGCAAGGAACATCGCGGCAGGGGACGAGTACTACCTGTCATTTCTTGACCAGTGCGACGCCTATCTCGCGGCGAACGGGCTCGATCTGCCGGAAGAGCCTGCCGCACGTGAACTGCTGGATGATCCGGATTGCGTGGCCCGTCCCATTGATCGACTGAACCTGGCTGAAGCCAACGTCTCAACGATCATATGGGCGACGGGTTACAGGCCTGATTTCAGCTGGTTGAAATTGGACGTCTTCGACGAGGACGGAAGGCCCAGGCACGTTCGCGGCGTGGCGCCGGAACCCGGCGTCTACTTCTTGGGCCTGCCCTGGTTGACGCGTCGTGGCTCGTCGTTCAGCTACGGCGTTTGGCACGACGCGAAGCACATCGCGGACCACATTTTCATCCAGCGGAAATACAGCGACTACGACGGAACGGCGAAAATCGTCCTCAACGACGATTGACGCCTGATCAGTAACGGCGAAACTTCGACCCATGTGATGGACAGGACAGGACAGGACAGGACCACGGGAATGACCCATACCCGCATTCGCAAGTTCAACACGCGCGATACCTACCCGGAACAGAACCTTGACAACGACCTGTGTCAGGCAGTTGCGACGCGCGGCGGCACCACCCTTTGGATGCGGGGCCAATGTCCGCAGAATCTGGACGACGCCAAAAGCATCGACAGCCACGATCCCGTCGAGCAAACCCACAAGGTCATGCAGAACATCCGCCAGCTCGTCGAAGAGGCCGGCGGCAGCATGGAGCACCTTGTGAAGGTGGTTGTCTACATCACCGACGTGCGCCATCGCGAAGCTGTCTATCGGACCATGGGCGAATACATCAAGGGCGTTCATCCGGTCTCGACCGGTTTGGTAGTCCAGGCTCTTGCGCGACCCGAATGGCTGGTCGAGATCGACGCAACCGCCGTCATCCCGGATTGAGCCCATGACACTTTCCCTTGTTGCCCGCTGCTCGGAAACCGGAATGTTCGGCGTGGCCATTTCGTCATCATCCCCTGCGGTTGCCGCTCGGTGTTCCTATACGCGCGCGGGCGTGGGGGCGGTTGCCAGCCAGAACATTACGGATCCGAGGCTGGGATCCCTGGCGCTTGACCTGATGGAAGGCGGGATGAGCGCGGCGGAGGCCATCGCGAACGTCCGCAGTCAGGGCGACTTCATAGAGTACCGACAGGTGCTGGCAATCGACAGGGCCGGGCAAACCGCCATCCATTCCGGGCCAAGATCCCTTGGCATCTGGACCGAAGCCGCAGGCCGGGATGTCCTGTCGGCGGGGAATCTCCTTGCCAACGACGGCGTGCCGGCAGCCATCGTCGAGGGCTTCGAGCAAAGTTCGGGCCATCTCGGTGATCGACTGATTGTGGCAATGCGTGCCGGACTTAAAGCTGGCGGTGAGGCAGGGCCGGTCCACTCGGCTGGTCTTCAGATATGTGATCAGGTGCCCTGGCCCGTGGCCGACCTTCGATGTGACTGGACCGAGGATTGCCCGATCGAAGCCGTCGCCTGCGCATGGGACGTCTACAGACCTCAACTCGAAGCCTATGTCATCCGTGCACTCGATCCACGTGATGCCCCGTCCTACGGCGTACCGGGCGACGAATGATCCGGGCCTTGCCAACTGCCGAAAATCCGCGCGACACTTGGCCTCAGTCCCGTGAGCAGAGGCAAACGATGCGCGATCCAAGATACGACGTCCTGTTCGAACCCTTGGCCATTGGCCCTGTCACCGCACCGAACAGGTTCTACCAGGTTCCCCACTGCAACGGGGGCGGATACCGGGATCCGTCCGCTGCGGCAGCAATGCGCGGGATCAAGGCCGAGGGCGGCTGGGGCGTGATCTTCACCGAGCAATGCGAAGTGCACCATACCAGCGAGATCACGCCTTTCATCGAGCTGCGCCTTTGGGAAGACAAGGACGTGCCCATGCTGGCCAGGATGGCAGGCAAGATGAAGGAGCACGGCGCGCTGGCAGGCATTCAACTGGCCTACTCGGGCGTGAACGGACCGAATTTTTATTCTCGCGAGGTTCCCCTGGCGGTCTCGGCGCAGCCGATCCGAACCTTTACCAACGATCCGTTGCAGGCGCGTGCCCTGGACAGGTCCGAGATCAAGGATTTGCGCCGCTGGTTTGTGAATGCCGCGGAGAGGTCAAGGCGTGCGGGCTTCGACTTGATCTGCCTTTATGGTGCGCATGGTTTCGGCATCTTCCAGCATTTCCTCAGCCGGGCCACCAACCATCGCGGTGACGAATACGGTGGCAGCCTGGAAAACCGCTCGCGTTTCGTGAACGAGGTCGTAGCCGACATTCGCGATGCGGTCGGGGACACCATGGGGATCACGCTGCGCGTTTCGCTGGATGAAACCATCGGCGACCTGGGCTTTTCCAACGTCGAGGTTCGCGAGTTCATCGACATGAACCGGAACCTGCCGGACCTGTGGGACTTGGCTCATGGAACCTGGGACGATTGCTCGGGGCCTAGCCGGTTCAAGGAAGAAGGCGCGCAGGAGGAACTGGTCAGGGGCATTCACGAGCTGACCGAGAAGCCAATCGTCGGAGTTGGACGCTTTACCTCGCCCGATGTCATGGTCCGCATGATCAACTCGGGAACGCTCGACTTCATCGGCTGCGCACGCCCCTCCATTGCCGATCCCTTCATTCCCCGAAAGATCGACGAGGGTCGGGTCGAAGACATACGCGAGTGCATCGGCTGCAATATCTGCATCACCGGCGACATGACCATGGCAATCAGCCGCTGCACCCAGAACCCAACGTTCATGGAGGAATGGCGCAAGGGCTGGCATCCCGAGATCATGAATGAAAAGGGTCCAAGCTCGAACGTGCTGGTCGTCGGCGCCGGACCTGCAGGTCTGGAAGCGACACGTGCCTTGGCGGAACGCGGCTATGACGTGGCCTTGGCCGAGGCAAACACCGTCCTTGGCGGGCGCGTGGCCAAGGAGCGGAAGCTGCCCGGGCTTTCAGCCTGGGGCCGCGTGGCCGATTACCGTGCGTACCAGATCAGCCAGAAGACCAATGTCGAAGTCTATTTGGACAGCAATCTGGATGCCGACGATATCCTGGAGTTCGACTTCGAACACGTCTGCATCGCGACCGGGTCTTTCTGGCGCCGGGACGGTGTTGCACGGCAGCACCTCGTGCCCTTTCCGACTGATGACGCGATGCCGATCTATACTCCGGACGACCTCATGGATGGCGAACTGCCTGAAGGCCGGGTCGTGATCTTTGACGACGACCACTATTACATGGGTGGCGTTCTGGCCGAACTCTTGCAGAGCCGAGGCTGCCAGATCACGATCGTCACGCCATCGGCCGCGTTGTCGGACTGGACCCGGAACACGCTTGAACAGCACGAGATTCACCGCCGCCTTGCGGGAATGGGCGTGGACATCGTGCTGAACCGAGGCGTCGTTCAGATAACCGGGTCACACGTCATCTCGGATTGCACCTTTACGGGCCAGACCCGCAACTTTGCATGCGATGCAGTGGTCATGGTTTCATCCCGGATCGAACGAAACGAAGTCTACACGTCCCTGAAGGCGCGCGAGGCGGACTGGAGCGATGCGGGCATCAAGTCTGTCAATGTCATTGGCGATGCCGAGGCGCCTGGGCCCATCGCGTGGGCGACATACGCAGGTCACCGTTATGCTCGCGAGCTGGACGGCAAGGACATTGGCGACGCCCTGCCGTTTCGGCGCGAAGTCACGCAACTGGCAGAGCATTGAATGAGCGAGGACGGATTCGCCGAAACCCTGACGGTCCTTGATCGGCTGATTTCGTTCGACACCGTCAGCGCAAACTCGAACACTGAGCTGGTCGAGTATGTCGATACCTATTTGCGGGACCGTGGCTTCACCGTGCACCTGATGCCGGACCGGACGTGGCAAAAGGCAGGGCTTTACGCGCGCCTTGGACCTGAAGGTGACGGCATTTTGCTGTCCGCTCATGCCGATGTCGTGCCCGTGCTCGGTCAAGGCTGGTCGCGCGATCCCTTTCGCCTGACCCGCGTCGACAACCGGTTGTACGGCCGCGGAACGACGGACATGAAGGGCTTTCTGGCCGCCATGCTGGCCTTGGCGGACCGTGCAAGCAAGGCCGACCTGAAGGAGCCTCTCAAGCTGTCCGTCTCTTACGACGAGGAAGTCGGCTGCCTCGGGATTGCCCGCATGATTGACGCACTGCCGGACGTACTGGGCACGCCTCGCGCGGCCATTGTGGGCGAACCCACCGAAATGGCGGTGGCCATCGGCCACAAGGGCAAGGTCGGGTTCAGGGCCATCGCCCATGGCGAGGCAGGGCACTCGTCCCTCGCACCGAAGCTCGAAAACGCCCTCTACGTCGCTGCGGATTTCATGGGCCGGCTGCGCGAGCTTCAGGACTGGTACGCCGAAAACGGTGCGCGTGATGCCGGCTACGACACTTCCCATACCACCTTTCACGTTGGCATGATGGCGGGCGGCACGTCGCTGAACATCGTTCCGCACAGGGCGGAGATGCAGTTCGAGATCCGGTATCTTGCCGGCGATGACCCGGACGCAATTCTCAGCAGAATCAACGATTTGGCCGGCGAGAAGATCGACCTCGAACAGACCATCGCCTATCCCGGACTGGAAACGTCCCCAACAGCAGAGGTCACTCAACTGGCCTGCTCCTTGGCCGGCACGAGCATCACGACCAAGGTCGCCTTTGGCACCGAAGCGGGATTTTTTCATGGCTCGGGAATCCCAACCGTGGTGTGCGGGCCAGGCTCGATGGAAGGGCAGGGGCACAAGCCCGACGAGTTCGTGACCGTCGATCAGATGGTTGCTTGCCACGCGATGATGGATCGGATTCTAACGACATTGACAGGAATGTGACGGCTCGATCGCCTGACCCTTTCGGGGGACTGCAAAGGTGAATTGATCGTTGCTAGGGTTTGCTTGAATCGGCAGACTTCGAGTGTTGCTAAGCAAAGGGACGAGGAATGCCGGACACACGGAACGCAATCGATGTGCGCAATGCCGTGAAGCGTTACGGGAGTTTCACCGCGCTTCAGTCCATCACGCTCTCGATTCGGGACAACGAGTTCTTTACGCTGCTTGGCCCGTCGGGTTGCGGCAAGACCACATTGCTGAGGATGATCGCAGGGTTCGAAGACGTGACGGAGGGAGAGATATTCCTGTTCGGCGAAGAGATTGAGAACCTCCCGCCGCATCAGAGGCCCGTGAACACAGTGTTCCAGAACTATGCGCTGTTCCCGCACATGACGATCGAGGAAAACGTCATGTTCGGGCTGGAAATGAGGGGAAGCTCGAGAGACGCCGCCCGAAAGAAGGCGGGCGAAATGCTGGAGCTGGTTCAATTGACCCCGTTTTCGGCGCGGAAGCCGGCCCAGCTTTCTGGCGGCCAGCAGCAGCGCGTGGCCCTCGCCCGTGCTTTGGCGCCCCAACCGAAAGTCCTGTTGCTGGACGAGCCGCTTTCTGCGCTGGACCTGAAGCTGCGGCAGGCCATGCGGTCCGAATTGAAGTCGATTCAGCGAGAAACCGGGATCACCTTCACCTTCGTGACCCACGACCAGGAAGAAGCCCTGACCATGTCCGACCGCATCGCGGTCATGTCGGCGGGACGTCTTCAGCAGTTGGGCGAAGCGCGCGACATCTACGAACGACCCGTGAACCGCTTTGTCGCGGACTTCATTGGCGAGACCAATCTTCTTGATGCCCGCCTTGAAGCGGTTGACGCCTCGATCGCGACGTGCCGCCTTGGCAACGGCTTGACGCTGGAATGCGATGCCATCGGCAACGCCCGTCCTGGGGCAGATGTCCACATTTCCATCCGTCCCGAGCGCATGAAGCTCGCCGCGGCCAACAGCGATCCGTGGCGCGGCACAGTCAAGGAGAACATCTTCGTCGGTACCGACGTGCAGACCGTTGTCCAGCTTCAGGGCGGAATTGCGTTGACCGTGCGCACACAGAATTCCGCCGCAGGCGTGGCGACGATCTTTGATCCCGGCACGGAAGTCGCGATCACGGTGGAAGCCGGTGCCGCCAGGATGCTGGAAGACTGATGGCGGGCGCTGCTGCAACCGGCGGCTCTGCCCGCAGCGACACTTACGCCAGTGCGCGGAATTGGCTCTTGCTGCCCTCCTGGGCGGTTCTCGGCATCTTCGTGTTGGCGCCTGTCGCGATGATGCTGGTCTATTCCTTCCTGACAAAGGAATTCCGCGGTGGCGTCATATGGGAGTTCACGCTTGCTGCCTATGACCAGTTTTTCTTCGATCGCGGGCTCTTTGGCGACGAGCCGGCAAGGATCGATTGGACCTACATCCTGATATTTTGGCGCTCGATCTGGCAGGCGGGCCTTGCCACCCTGCTGGCCCTGTTGATCGGCTTCCCGACTGCCTATTTCATCGCCACCCGGCCCGCCCGGACGCGCACCGTGTGGGTGTTCCTGATCACGATTCCCTATTGGGTGAACCTGCTGATTCGCACGGTTTCGATGAAGTTTCTTCTTCGCGATCAGGGTCCGCTGAACGATTTTCTGCTCGCGACCGGTCTCATCGACGACCCGATCCGCATCATCAACACCAATGCTGCCGTCCAGATCGGCCTCTTCTACAGTTACCTGCCCTTCATGGTCCTGCCGATCTATGCCAGCGTCGAGCGATACAACTTCGCCCTGAGCGAAGCCGCCGCCGACCTTTACGCCAGCAAGTGGACGACCTTGCGACGGATCGTGATTCCCAGCGTGCGCCCGGGCATCATCGCTGGCTGCATTCTGGTCTTCGTGCCCTCGCTTGGCGCATTCCTGGCCCCCGACTTGCTGGGTGGGGCGAAGAACTTCATGATCGGCTCGCTGATCGAGGAACAGTTCAAAGGCAATGCAGGCAACTGGCCGTTCGGGGCCGCCGCTTCGATGATCCTTCTGACGCTGGTCCTTGTCATCCTCATGTTCCTTGCCCGCCAGCAGGCGAGAGCCGACCGGGAGGCAACGTCATGAGCTCTCGCGGCGATGTCCGAACCTATTCCGGGTTCAGGGCAATGACGATGCTGTGCCTCTTCGTGCTGTATGCCCCGTTGATCATCGTGACGATCTACTCGTTCAACGCATCGCGCTCGATCACCGTTTGGGAAGGGCTGTCGCTGCAATGGTACGCGGATGTCTTTTGGGGCCCTGAGTCAGGCAAGTTCAAGCAGGCAGCCATCAATTCCTTCACGATCGCCTTGATCGCCGCCACCATGTCGACGGCCATTGCCACGTCTGCGGCAACTGCAATCGTGCGCGGCGGCCGGTTTCGGTTGCGCATGGCGTCGCTCGGATTGATTTCGCTGCCATTGATGGTGCCGGAGATCGTGACGGCGGTTGCCACGTTGATCTTCTTCAACTCCATCGGGTTTACGCGAGGATACCTGACAATCCTGGCGGCCCACATCGCCTTCTGCATCCCCTTTGCCTACCTTCCGATCCAGGCGCGGATGCAGGGGATCGAGGATACCTTTGAACAAGCTGCGCAGGATCTCTACGCGACCAAGGCCCAGGCCTTCCGGCGCGTCCTGCTACCGATGATGATGCCCGGCATCATCGCCGGCTTTCTGCTTGCCTTCATCGTTAGCCTCGACGATTTCATCATCACCAATTTCGTCAAGGGTGCAGGTGTCGAGACGCTGCCCACGGCGATCTTTGGGTCGGTGAAACAAGGGATCAAGCCGAACATCATGGCGATCTCGACCATGCTGCTTGTCGTGTCCATTGCAATGGTCACCATCAGCTACATCGTAGGCAAGAAAGACAATTCAACTTAAGGAGAACGACATGCATACCTTCGCGAAGACAGCCGCAACGGCAGTTGCGCTCACCCTTGGGGCCACGTCGGTCAGTGCCGAGGGCAAGATCGTCATCTACCACTGGTTCGAGTACATCCCGCAGGAGCTTCTGGACAAGTTCACGTCCGAGACGGGCATCGAGGTGACCATGGACACCTACGATTCCAACGAAGCGATGCTTGCCTCCCTGAAAGCGGGCGGCATGGGCACCTATGACGTCGCGGTTCCCGGCGACTACATGGTGTCGATCATGATCGGCGAAGGGATGCTGGACGAGATCGGCGACGGCGAACTCAAGAACAAGGGCAACATTGCGCCGGAATGGGCAGATCCCAGCTTTGATCCGGGCTGGATGCATTCGATTCCGTACCAGTGGGGATCGACAAGCTTCATGGTGGATACGGCGGTCTACGACGGGAACATCGACACAACGGACATCTTGTTCAATCCACCCGCAGAGCTCTCCGGCAAGATCAACATGCTGGACAGCCAGGGCGAGGTTCTGGCCATGGCGGCGCTGCATCTAGGCATTCCGCAGTGCAGCTCGGACCGCGAGCAGTTGAAGGCGCTGAACGACATGCTGCAGAACGCAAAGGCCCATTGGGCATCGTTCAATTCGGACACCGCGAAAGAGGTTCTGGTTTCGGGTGACGCCGCGGTGGGTCAGATCTACGACGGTTTCGGCGCCAAGGCCCGGTCCGAGAGAGGAAGCCTGAAATACGCCTTCCCGACCCAAGGCTACGTGGCATGGATGGACAACGTCGTCCTTTTGAAGGACGCGCCCAATCGGGACAGCGCGATCGCCTTCATGGACTTCCTGCTGATGCCTGAGAACATCGCGGCCGTGTCGAACTATGCCCGCTATGGCTCGGGACTATCGGGCGTGGGCGAATATCTCGATCCCGAGCTCGCGACCCTGCCGGAATCGAACCCTCCGGCCACAGCGGGGCCGGCCGTGTTCATCGAGGTCTGCGACGAAGCCACACAGGCCGTCTATGACCAGATCTGGACGAACGTGAAGAAGTAAGTTGACCGGGGCCGCGCTTCCGGCGCGGCCCCGATTGCAACAGGACCAGCCGTCTTCGGCCAATGCACGAGCACGGCGGCCTTCTGAGAAAGCGAAGCGTGTGGCGTTCCCGTTCTGCAGCGGCGATCCGCTTGGTCCTACCCGATGGCCTTGAGCCGCAGTTCCTGTCGCGAAACCAATCGGTCAATTTCCGCCGCAGCCTCCGCAGAAAGCCCCCGGCCCGGGGGGCGGATCATCGGTGACGAAATTACGCCCCGCCTGGCGAGCACATGCTTCCGCACCGCGAGCCCGACTCCGGGTTGCTGTTCATACCGAACCAGCGGCAGATAAGCGTCAAAGATGTCCTGGGCTCGGGCCATGTCACCTTGTGCCACGAGAGTTGTCACAGACACCATCATCTCGGGATAGCCGAAGCCGGTCATTGCGCCATCGGCGCCACGGGCCAGTTCCTCGGGCAGGAACACCCCGCCATTGCCGCACAAAATGGAAATCCGGCGCTGTCCATGGCTTTCCGCCTTCCGGATTGCGGTGATTTTCGCCAAGCCCGGCCAGTCTTCGTGCTTCAGCATCACCATTTCCGGGATATCCGCAACGATCTGGCCGATGACCTCTGGCGCGACATGGACGTTTGTGGCCAACGGGAAGTCCTGCAATACGATCGGTACGCCGTCGCCCAGGGCCCGCGCGACATCGTGATAATACCCGACAATCTGGCTGTCGGTCTTGAGCGTTCCGGGTGGCGCAACCATGATCCCTGCAGCGCCCAGATCCATCGAGGCCTTTCCAAGCTCGCCGATGGCTGCCAGTCCCGGCGCCGAGCATCCCACGATCACGGGCCTGTTTCCGGCACGGGCAATCGCGCGCGCCGAAACCTCATGGGATTCGGCCATCGCGAGTTTCGGCGCTTCGCCCATCATCCCCAGAATGGTGATCCCGTCCGCGCCCTTGTCGAAATAGAAATCGATGGCGCGGTCGAGGCTCTCGAAGTCTATCGCACCGTCATCGGCGAAGGGCGTCGCCGAAATGACAAAGACTCCCTTGGCGTCGGATTCAAGCAGTGGCATCGCGGTTCCTCTCCAAGTCGCACTTACATTCGGAACAAATCGGTGGGCAGGCTGCTGAACAGCTCAACCGGGCAGCTTTCGCGGATCGCGAATGTCTGGCCGATTCCCGCCATGACGCCTGTCCGCGTATCCGGAATCATGATGTGCACGAAGAACACCATGCCAGGTTCCATGACCAGCGGATTTCCGCTGTAGATCATTGGCGGCACGTCCATCCAGGTGGGCCTGAACGTGCATCCCAGCGCGTAGCCGCATGCAGCAAAGCGTTCCGTGGCGAAACCGGCCGCGTCCAGCACCTTGCGGTGAATGTCGTCCAGCGTGCCAAGCGCCGCACCGGGGCGGGCCGAGTCCCTGATCTGATCGAGCGCATCCGCAGCCACGGTCATCATCCCGGCTTGCCGCGGATCGGGTTTGCCAACGGCTACGGTGGATTCGACGCAAACGTGATAACGGCAATAGGACCCCGCCAGTTCGATCAATACCTGGTCGTTTTCTTCAATCCGGCGCGGCCCGCCAATGCCGCGCCCGAAGAGCGCACGCGGTCCGGTGTTGACCAGCGGGCCTCCCGAGGGAACGTCGCCTCCTTGAAGCATTGCCGTGAGCGCCGCTGCGCTCAGCTCGCTTTCCGTGGCGCCCGGCACGGCGGCCTCGACCGCTGCGAGAACCGCCGCGTCGGCCAGCCGTCCGGCCTCACGCATCATGGCAAGCTCGGCCTCGGACTTGACCAGCCGCTGGCGGCGCACGATGTCTGACGCATCTTCCAGTTTGCAGAATTCGCCCAGCGCGGCCTCGATCAGCCTGCCATTGGCGGCCGTCAGCCCGTAGGTCGCATATTCAACCCCGACACGTGCGTCTCGCAGGCCAAGCTCTTGCATGATTGCCCGCAAATCCTCCGCCGGGTTGGCCTCCTCGGCGTTGAGCCAGATGCGGACGTCATCGTAGAGCGAGGCAGTTTCGGCCTGGCGAAGATCCGGGCGCCGGGTCAACAGGACGGTGGGCTGTTCGTCGGCCGTTATGACGCCGGCCTGGAAGAAGACGTAGCCAGAGGTGTCGTAGCCAGTGAGGTAGTAGTGGCTCTCCTGCGCAAAGACGAGCAGCGCATCGAGCCCCCTGCGGTTCAGTTCCGCACGCGTGGCCGCTAGTCGGACCGCATGCTCTTGCGGAGGAAAGCGCAGCGACACGGCGCGGCCGCCTGCGGTCATTGCATCGATTTCCTGAAAGGCCCCGCCGGTCATTGCAGTTCGCAGATGTCGCACATGGTGACCAGGTAAATGCGCACCATGTCGAGGTAGTCGGGAATGTCGACCCGTTCGTCCGGCATGGTGTTGTAGCGGCCGCCCGGTCCGCAGACGACGCCTTCCATGTCTCCATGCGCAAAGAGGTGTCCGGCATCTGTCCCGTAGTATCCCGGCGGCGTGATTGCGCCCGTGGGCTGCGGTTCACCTCGGATCGCCTCGTAGGCGGCGTTGAGCGCCGTCACGATCCGCGCGTCCTTTGCCACTTCGAATGCCGGCATGTGGGAATTGCCGCTGGGAGATTCGATCCGGATCTCTGCTTTCAGCCCCGGCCAGTCCCTTTCCAGCGCGTCCAGAACCGCACGGAAGTCCTTAAGTGCGGTCTCCTGCGTCTGCCCGGGCCCGATTCGCCCAGATCCGGTCATCCGCACGAAATCCGCCACTTGCGGCGGCCGCCACTCTTCGAAGCCTTGGCCCAGCGCGCCACGGATGGTTCCCACATGCACCCGGTTGATGCCGCGGTGTTCGTCGCTCGGCGCGTCGGAAAAGGTCAGATCGGTCAATCGCGGAATCAGGTCACAGGCGGCGCGGATCGCGTCGACCGCCTCTTCGCGCTTGGACATGTGGCGGGTGATGCCGGTCAGCTCGATCGTGAACATGAACGCTTCGGCATGCATGGTCAGCGCCTGCAGGTCCGTGGGCTCGGAATTGATGAAATAGTCCGCGCGCGTTCCCGCCTTCACGGCCGCGTAGGTGCCGACACCGCCCTGCAATTCGCCAACGACGTAGGTGAGGATGACGTCGCCTTTCAGCCGTCTGCCGCCCTCGATCAGCGAACGAACCGCGCAGAGCGATGCGGCATCGCCCGCCTTCATGTTCGACACGCCGATCCCGTAGATGAACTTGTCGTCGACGAGCCCACCCCAGGGATCGACGGTCCAACCCTCGCTTACGGGGTTGGTGTCGAGATGGCCATTGAACAGAAGGCTCTTGCCGCCGCCTGTGCCGCGCCACACGCCGATGGCGTTGACACGGTCGCCCTCGACGGGCTGCAAATGCGCATCGAGCCCCATCTCGGACATGATCTCGACCATGCGCTTGGCCAGTGCGCGCTCGCCTTCGGTATCGGAGTGGCTCTTGTACCGGACCATTTCGGAAAGCGTGCTGAGACAGGTCTGCTCATCAATGGTGCGGGCAAGCGAAAGAGCATCCGTCATATCGTGATCTCCGTGTCAGGCGGCTTGACTGGCGGGTGGCGGAACTGCCTTCAGCAAGGCACGGGTATAGGGGTTCCGGTCCGGCTTTTCGGCATCGTCTCGATGGAATGCATCCATAAGCCTGCCGTGCTGCATGACGCATATCCGGTGTGCAAGCTGACGGACGAGGTTCAGGTCATGGGTGATGAACAGGCATGCAGTTCCGGTTTGCCGTTGCAGGCTCACCAGGAGTTCGGCGACCGAGGCCTGAACCGACACATCCAGGGAGGCGGTGATCTCGTCGCAGATCACGAGTTCAGGCTCCGCGGCGAATGCCCGGGCGATCGCGACTCGCTGCTTTTCTCCGCCCGACAGCTGGTGCGGCAGCCGGTCGGCGAACTCTCTCGGAAGGCGCACCTGTTCCAGAAGATTCGCGATGCGCTCCGCACGTTGTTCCGGCGGCACGATGCCGTAGAGTTTCAGGGGGCGCGAGAGGATTTCCCGTACGCGCTGCCGCGGATTGAGCGACGCATCGGGGTGCTGAAAGACGATCTGCACGGCGCGGCGGTAGGTACGGTCAATCTCGGACAGCCTTGCAAAGATTCGGTCGCCGAAGCGGACGGTACCGTCAAAGTCCTGCAAGCCTGACAGGACCTTGCCCATGGTGGACTTGCCGGAGCCGGACTCTCCGACCAATCCGACCAGCTCCCCCTTCCGGACCTCGATGCTGACGTCCTGTGCGCCAAGATGGGTGGGCTTGGGGGCCAACAGCTGCCCGACAAGTGACTGGCGCCCGTATTCGACGGTAACGCCCTTTGCAGACATAAGTGCGGGCGCCTCGGGCGGCGGCTCCGCGACGCCCAGCCACTGCTTCGGATTTGGGACAGCGCCAAGCAGCGCTTTCGTATAGTCGTCGCGAGGGGTTCGGAAAACCTCTGCGCATGTCCCGTTTTCGACGATCTCGCCCGAACTGATGACCGATACGACGTCTGCCACCCGGGACACGAGGCCCAAGTCATGCGAGATGTAGAGCGCCGAAATCGACGTCTCGTCCTGCAGTTGATTGAACAGCTCCAGAATCTGCTGCGCCGTGATGGTGTCGAGAGCCGTGGTCGGTTCGTCGAAGACGATCAGTTCGGGGTTGCAGGCAAAGGCGGTGGCGATGACCACCCTTTGCTTTTCTCCGCCTGACGCCTCGTGCGGGTATCTGCGCAGCATGTCCCTGGGTTTCGCAATTCCGGTCCGGGCCAGCGCGGCTTCGCTCTCCTCCAGGGCTTCCTGCGCGGTCAGGCCCCGATGGCGGATCAGGACTTCCGAGAGTTGCTCGCCCAGGCGCATCGCGGGGTTGAGCGAGGTGGAGGGGTCCTGAAAGACCATGCTGATCCTCCGCCCCCTGATTTCCAGGATCTGTGGAAGCGTCCGGTCGCGAAGGCTCTCCCCGGACAGAAGCAGCCTCCCGTCATTCTCGACCGCGTTTTCCGGCAGATATCGCAGAATCGCCCATGCCAGAGAGGACTTTCCGGATCCCGACTCTCCCACGAGGCCGTGCGTCTGGCCGTGCGCCACGCGAAGGTCGATGCTTTTCAGGGCGTGGATCGGGCCGGACGATGTCGCGTAGCTGAGCGAATACCCGGAAACTTCCAGGACGGGCGTGTCCGCGCCAACGCCTTGTGTGTTCGCGCCCGCCACCTCAGCGGCTCCGCCGCGGGTCGAGGCTGTCGCGCAGCGCATCGCCGAAGAGGTTGAACCCCATGGCCGCCATGGCAATGGCGACTCCGGGCACGGCCACGGTCCAGGCATTCCGGAACATGAATTGCCGCGCTTCGGCGACCATCAGGCCCCATTCGGTCGAGGGCGGTTGAGCACCCAGCCCGAGAAATCCCAACGTGGCGCCAATCATGATCGCGAATGCCACGCGGATGGTGGCCTCGACGATGATCGGCCCGACCGCGTTGGGCAGGACCTCGCGCAGGACGATGTAGTGCGAGCGTTCTCCGCGCGCGACGGCGGCGAGCACGTAT
>JAJEGW010000039.1 GCA_022819605.1 Silicimonas sp.
GCTCTGCCCGTTGAGGCGGGACTGGAAGCGCACCCTCAACCGGTAGAATCCTGCCCGGGCGCAGCCAGAGCGAGTTCCGCGCCGACAACTTGACAAGCGGGCAGCTGTCCCGCCATCACTCTAGGACCGAACGGTTACTCCCTATCTCCTTCCCGCCGGTCGGTCGGGTGCCAGGATCGGCCACACGAAGATGCTCGACCACATGATGCTCGACGGGCTGGAGGACGCATTCGAGATTGCTGCGGACGGCAGCAGGCGGTCCATGGGCACGTTCGGTGAAGATTGTGCCGAGAAATTCCAGTTCACGCGCGACGATCAGGACGCGTACGCAATCGAAAGCGTGACGCGCGCGAAGCAGGCCGCTGCCGAGGGCCGCTTTGATTGGGAGATCGCGCCGGTCACCGTGAAGGGGAAGCGTGAGAAGACCGTGGACAGCGACGAAGGTCCCCGGAAGATAGACTTGGACAGGATTCCCGGCTTGCGTCCCGCCTTCAGGAAGAATGGGACAATCACGGCAGCCTCTTCCTCTTCGATAAATGATGGTGCTGCAGCCCTGGTGCTGGCACGCGCCTCCGTTGCCGAGGCGATGGAATTGACACCGGTCGCCCGGATCGTGGGACATGCAGCCTTCGCTGGCGAGCCCGGCTGGTTCACTACTGCTCCGGTCTTTGCCAAGCGCGTACTTCTCGAAAGGGTTGGCTGGGATCTCGACACCGTTGACTTGTTTGAAATCAACGAGGCATTTGCCTGCGTTCCCATGGCGTCGATGCGGGAGATGGGCATAGAGCATGAACGCCTGAACGTGCATGGCGGCGCCGTGGCGCTCGGCCATCCGATCGGGGCATCAGGCGCACGCATCATCGTGACACTGCTCGGTGCAATGCAGACCAGAAGGGCGCGGAAGGGTGTGGCCTCGATCTGCATCGGGGGCGGAGAAGCCACCGCGATCGCAATCGAATCCGAATTCTGTTCCTGAGTCACCGTGGATTCGACAACACTTGAAAATGGAGTCACATGCCTCGCTCGCCGGCTCGAAGAGGCTGTGCAGGAACGCATACGCACCTACCGGCAAATCCTGCTTGGGACCTGAGTGCGGGCCGGCGCAAGGGTAACAAGGGTAAGGAGCGTCAGTGCCGGCCCTACTGTCCTTGGTCGGCGGCTCTCAGGCAGGGCCATGGGCGACCGAGTTGGGGTTGCGGCAGGAGTTCCCGTGAATTCGGCAAGTGACCGGTTCTGGAAGTTCAATAGCGATTTGCGCGGTCTCGATGCTTACCGTTCCGACGCTCTTGTACAGGTCGACCCGGAATGGGCCGCGCTCGCCAGGAATCGAAAGCAAAGGAAGCCGCAAACTTCGAACCAGGCACAGGTGGCGCTTGTCCCGAATGCCGCGCCACAGGGGCATCGCACGCCGTTCAACGCATCTTCATGCGTCTCCAGAGTTCGGCATAGTTCCGGTCGTTTTGCGCGTCAGCCTCGGCCTTCTCCGCCGTGTTCGGGCTTACCATCACGAATGGATCACGACCGCGGGCAACGAGAATTTCAGCTGTTGCCGTGTTGATGGCATGCCCTATCGCAATCGCGATTGACGTGGAAGTTGCGCCGACCCGGTACTTCAACCCTTCGATTTCAATGCCGGCGTCGCCTTTCGGAACTCCGGTATCGATCACGACATCGGCCAGTTCGTAGAGCCGCTTGCCACAGGAATGACGTGACGGAGTGGAAGAGGAGTGGGGGACCGAGGTCACGCCTATCAATTTCATGCCGAGCTTTTTTGCGCCGACTGCAATGTCGAGCGTGACCGCATTGAGACCTGAATGGGAAAAGATCAGCATTGCGTCGCCGGACAGCAGCTGGTGGGAGGAGAGAATGGCGTCGCCGTAGCCTTCGCGGCCATGAATGAACCGGTACTGCCGGGCGCCGCCATCCCCGAGCACCCGATGGAACGAGATCATGGTGCTCTCCACGATCGGGCGGAATCCGGTGACCGTTCCGGTTCGCGGGAACATTTCCATCGCGGCAAATGAACCGTGCCCGGTGCCGAACGTAAATACGAGACCATCCCTCTCTATTGCGTCTGCACAGATTTCGGCTGCCTTCCTGATGGCTTCGGCCTGGGTTTCAGCCACCTGACTGAGGCGGCTGATGACCGTTGAGAAATAGCGTTCCGCAATGTCGCTCATGGGAACTCCGGGGAATTGGCCCATTCGGTTCGACGGACTTCAGTCAAGGTCCGCAAGTCCCCGAAGGGCGGTTTCGAACAGGACCCGCTCTCTCTCTGCCGATTCAACGGATCCGAATTTCTCCTGGGTAAGCGCGTTCACCGTTCCGATGCAAAGCGTGGCGCAGACAACGTTCAACGCCATCGCTGCTGCGAGCAGAGCAGAAGTCTCCATGTCGATTGCGAGAACCGACTGCCGGACGAGCTTGCGCCTGTTGAGGTCCGCCCGCCGCCGACCTTCCTCGTCGATGCCGAACATGTCGCGATAGAAGGCATCGAAGGTGGCGTACCTGCCGATCCTGAATGCCTGTCCGTTGGCTGTTGCCGCTTTCCCGAGAGCTTTGACGATCGCTGCGTTCGCAGGGTAGGGGCCGCCGCCATGCATGTAGGCCGGGGACGTGCCGTCGAATCCAACGGCATCGCTGCTGATCATCAGGTCGCCTGGCTCGGCCGGACTGAAATACATCGCGGTCCCGATCCTCAGGAACCGCGTGACGCCAAGGTCGCAGAGTTCGTGCAGCACGATCGTGGCAATCGGCGCGCCCATTCCGAAGGCGGCGACAGTAACTTTGCGCCCGTTGAAATGCCCGGTGAGCGTTTCGAGGCCCCTCGTCACCGGAAGAAGCTCCGGATCGTCAAGATGCTCCGCGATGCGCCTGACCCGTCCCGGGTCGCCGACAAGGATGGCCCTGTCCCCAACCGCATCAGCGTCGTGCCCTAGATACCAGGCGCGCTTCATCGTGTCCGCTCCGGCATTCGAGCGATCAGCAGGTCCCGCGTACTCGACAGGCCTTTCCGCAGCGCCTCGACAGGGGCGGCACACGATGCCATTTCGGCCGCGATGAAGCCACCTGCCAGCGTGTCGCCTGCACCGGTGGCATCGGATATATCCAGTCGCTCGACCTCCACAGTATCGTGCCGGTCTCCTGACTGCACCGTGACCCCGTGTTCACCGCCGGTCTCAACGATGATCGTGTCGAGCGCGGTTCGGCCGATCAGGTCGCGCTCCGCGACATTGCAGAAAATCACGTTCGCCTGCCCGGAAAGTTCGTCGCGAAGAGCAGCGGGATAGGCGTGAAGATCCCTTTTGAGCACCCAGTAGAGCCGGGCCCGATCCGCGCGGCAGTACAAAATGTCCTCAAGGAGATGAGGCGGACCCGCCGTGACGCAGATGTGGCTCGCGTCTCTGAGAATCCCCTTCTGCTGCGTGTTCAGCCGCTCTTCGCCAGGAAATGCGGGATCGAAGAGACAAGCGCAGCTTTGGTCGGACTGGTAGGCCATGATGGCGGTGGGCGAGCAGCGACCGGTCAAGGTCGCGACCCCCTCGATGCCGACGCCCTCGGACGCAAGCTCCTGCTTGAATCCACGGCCCGCCTCGTCGTCCCCGACCCAGCAGACCGCATGCGATTTCTGTCCCGATTTCGCCGCCGCCACGGCTACATAGGTCGGGCAGCCGCCAGCCCTAGGCCAGGCAACTGGATCGCGGCTGTTGATCAGGGTAGTCTGATCGCCAATGATCAGGCCCGCAAGTCCAACCACATAGTCGATGCTCGCATATCCGGTTGCCGCGAGGTAGGTCATTCAAGCAATCCCATTGCATTGCTTGTCGAGACCAGGTGCCCGAAATAGCGCTCGATATCCTCGAGCGATGCCTCGGCAAGATGCCGCCGGTTGGAGTTGGTTGCATCCCTGACCACGCGAACCTCGAATCCGTGCGCGAATGCGTCCTGCACCGTCGCACGGACGCATACGTTCGTCTTGACTCCGCAAACTACCAGACGTTCCACCGATTGCTCACGCAGGAAGAGCGCGAGCTCGGTTGCAAAAAAGGCACTGAAGCGGCGCTTGGCAATCTCGATTTCCCGGGAACCAGCGGCCGGTCCGAAGCCGGAATAGTATCCGGCATCGAATCCGCCGCTGACGCAGTGCGTGGGGAGGTGCGTGTCCTCGAAGTCCTCGAAACCGTCCCGGTGACGTTCGGCCACATGAACGACAAGGATTCCGCGCTCTCGTGCCCTTTCGATCAGTGCAAGGCAATTGGGCACCACGGATGGCGCTTCTGCGTAAAAGTTCTCCCCGTCGGGATGGAGAAACGAATTCTGCATATCGATGACGATGAGTGCCGTCTTCATGCCATCCGTGCCCTGGCCTTGCTGCTTCTCCATCCTGCCCAGCATAGCGCTAACATTACCATCAGGTAAGGGATCGTACCAATCAGTTTCGGTGGCAGTCCGGCTGTCTGCATGCGGATCTGCGTCGCATCGAGGAACCCGAACAACAGACAGACCAAGGCCGTCGGAACCGGCCTGTTGCGACCGAAATAGAATGCCGCCAGGGCGATGAAGCCGCGTCCGGCCGACAGGCCCTCGTTGAACAGCCCTATCGAGGCGAGGGCGAGATGGGCACCGCCCAGGCCGGAATATGCACCCGCGATCATTGTCGAGATGTCCTGCATGCGCTTAGGTGCGAGCCCCATGGCATGGGCCACCCGGAGTGCGTTTCCGGTTGCACGCAACCGCAGTCCGAACCGGGTGTCGGACAGCACGAACGGCAGCACGAGGACCGAAAGCCAGGCGAAGAGCGTGATCGGCTCAAGGCCTGCCAGCATGGATCCGACAACCGGAACGGCCGCAACCGGATCGGGAAGGATCTTGGGCAGAAGCTGGACATCCGGCATGCGCAGCGTGCCGCTTGAGTTGAATGCCCAGCTCAACACGAATCCGATGAGTCCGGCGACCAGGAAATTCAAGCCAAGTCCGGCGACGATCATGTCCGCACGCATGCGGGTGATCGCAAGCGAGAACAGGAGGCCGATGAAGGCGCCGGATGCTGCGGCCGCCAGGACGGCAATCAGCCAGGATCCTGTCAGCGACGAGACAATTACCGCGACGAACGCACCGGCAAGTATTTTCGCTTCGAGCGCGATGTTCACAATTCCGGCGTGCCTGTTGATCAGGCCGCCGATGGCTGCCAGGAGGATGGGCGTTGTCAGGATGATCGACGCCGACAGGATCTGCTCGACGATCATGAGACGGCCCGGCGTCGGAAGAGGGTGATCCGACCCAGCTCGACGACCGCAAAGATCATCACCGTACCCTCGATGATGTTGACGATATCGAGCGGGATGTCGGAAAAGAGCTGCACGGTCGTTCCGGCAGAAGCAAGCGCCCCGAACAGGATTGCCCCGAACAGGATTCCGAAGGCTGTGTTTCGCCCGAGCAACGCGACCGCCATGCCGGTGAAACCGTACCCCGGCGAAAATCCCTCCGCGAATCGGTGCAGCTGCCCCAGAGCGTGCGATGCACCGCCCAGGCCCGAGACGAATCCTGAAATCACCATGACCAGGATGATGGTGCCCGGAATGGAGATGCCGATCGCCCGCGCGAAGCGCCGGTTCCGGCCGACGATTGCGTTCTCGATGCCAGCGGGAGTCCGCCGGACCCAGAACCCGTAGCCTGCTACGACGGCCAGCCCCAATAGGAAGCCGGCGTGCAGCGTCGATGGCGGGATCAGCCTGGCGAGTTCGGCGCTCTCGTGGATGAGCGGCGTGACGTTGTTTCCCGTCTTTTCGGACAATAGTGGCCCGTTCACCAGGTAGCCGGTCACGCCCAGCGCAACGAAGTTGAGCATAAGCGTCGTGACCACTTCCTCGATCTCGTAGCGCGCGAGCAGGTACCCTGGCACCGCAAGCCAGAACGTGCTCGCCGCCACGGCAAGAGCGAAGCCGAGCGGGATGAGCATTGGCCCGAGCGTGGCGGGAAGCGCGAAACCGATGAAGGCGGCACCAAGGCCACCGACGATGAAAGCACCTTCGACGCCGACGTTGAAGACGCCGGCGCGGAAGCAGATTGCCGTTGCCACGCCAGTGAAAAGGAGCGGCGTGGCGGCCGACATCGTTGCGGCGAACCGGCTGCTCGAACCGAACGCTTCGACCGCCATCAGCGTGAAGACCTCAAGCGGGTTCTTGCCGATGACCAGCAGTACGAGGGACGCGACCACGAGAGCCGCGATAAAGGGAAAGGCCAACGCGAAACCTCTTTCGAGCCACGCCTCGCCTGCGGCGCGAAGTGCTTTCGTCGCTTCACGCAGCATGCAGGTCTCCGTTTCCGGCCAGCATCATTCGGCCGATGGTCGCGACATCGGCGCGTTCTCGGGGCACTTCGCCGACGATGCGACCATCGGCGATGACGTAGATTCGATCCGACAACGCGATGATCTCGTCAAGTTCCTCCGAAACGAGCAGAACGGAGCCGCCTTCCATGCGGATGTCGGCCAGGATGGAGTGAATTGCCGCGATCCCCTTGAGATCCACTCCCCGGGTCGGCTGCGAAACGATCAGGAGTGTTGGATCCTGAGCCGTTTCCCGTGCAAAGACCGTGCGCTGCTGGTTGCCGCCCGACAGGCTGCGCACTGCGTCGCGCAGGGATCCGAAGCGCACGTCGAGCCGAGACAGGCGTTCCGCAGCCGTTTGGCGCAGCGCAGCGGGATCAATTGCGACCCCCTTGCAGATCGGCGGGGCGCGCAGGCTTCCGGCGGTCGCGTTGATCTCTATGCTGACATCCAGCGCCAGGCCCTCGTGCCTCCGGTCGGCGCTGACGTAGCCCATGCCTCCTGCCCTGCGTACCTTGATCGTGGCGTGCGTGATGTCCCGGTCCTTCAACTGGATACGCCCCGATGACGGCTCGCGCAGGCCGACGAGGCATTCGACAAGTTCGGACTGCCCGTTGCCCGCGACACCTGCGAGGCCGACGATTTCGCCGGTTCCGACGGTCAGGTTGATGCCGCGGAGCGGATGCGATCTCTCGATCGGCGGCGCGCAGAGGGCGTCGACTTCAAGCACGCTGCGATCGTGCTTCGACTTTCGCCGTTTCTCGAAAACTGGATCCTCATGGTCGAATTCGCCCGCGACGACATGGCTCGCGACCTCCGCCATGTCGGTCTCGCCGACGCTGCGCGAGAACGTCACTTCGCCCCGGCGCATGACGGTGACCTGGTCAGCGAGGGCCATCACCTCCCGGAGCTTGTGGCTGATGAACAGGATTGTCGTGCCGCCCTCGCGCAGGTGTCGGAGCAGCCGGAAGAGGTCCTCGACCTGCTGCGGCGCCAGGACCGAAGTCGGTTCGTCCATGATGAGCACGCGTGTGCCGCGGCGCAGCAGGCGGATGATCTCGACGTACTGCTGGATGTGGACAGGTGTCGTTCCTGCCCTCCGGTCCCAGTCAATCCTGATTCCCGCCTGCGCAGAGAGGGCATCCCCGGAAGCGCGTGCCGCATTCCAGTCAATTCGCGCAATCGGCGTCTTGACCGGCTCATCCCCCAGGACCAGGTTCTCGATCAGCGTAAGGTCTGGCGCCAGCATGAATTCCTGGTGAATCATGCCGATTCCGGCAGCGAAGGCCTCGCGCGGTCCGCTGAACCGGCACGGTTCATTGTCGACCAGGATTTCACCCGAGTCCGGCTGCTCGATGCCCTGCAGAATCCGCATCAGCGTCGTTTTGCCGGCACCGTTTTCGCCGACGACCGCGTGAATCTCCTGCGGTGCAACTGCCAGCGAGACGTTCCGGTTTGCCTGGACCGTCCCGTAAGACTTGTTCAGTCCGGTGGTGCCAAGGCGAACGGACACCGCCTTGCCACCGCCACGGGTCACTTCGGTTGCAGGCATCAAAAGACTTCCGGCTTCAGCCGATCGGCCAGCTGTCCCGGCGGTCGACCGGGGTTCAAGGTCGTCCGGTCCTACTTGAAGAAATCGGGGTACCCCTGTTCCGACACGTCCCAGACGTCGATTTTGCCTGCAGCCACGTCGGCCTTCAGTGCCTCGACCTTGGCGATGTAGGATGCCGGAATGACGTCCTTGGTATGCTTCATCTCAGACAGTCCTACGCCGCCCTGAGCAAGCCCGAAGTGCATTATCTCGCCTCCAGGGAACGCATCGGCCGCATAGGCATCGATGATCGATTCCACGGCCACGTCAACGCGCTTGATCATGCTCGTGAGGACGCTGCCGGGTGCCATGCCGTCCTGATCGGTGTCGACCCCGATTGCATAGCGCCCCGCCGCCCTGGCGGCCTCAATGATCCCAATGCCTGTTCCGCCGGCGACCTGGTACACGATGTCCGCACCCTCGTCGAACATGGCTTGCGCCATCTGCTGGCCCTTTGCCGGGTCGCCGAAAGACTCGGCGTATGCGACCTTGACTTCGATGTCCGGATTGATCGCGGTCGCTCCCTGGATGTAACCGGCAATGAACTTGTCGATGCCGGGCGACTTCCTGCCGCCGATCACGCCGATGATCGGATCGGCGTTGATGCCGGCGATCGAAGTGTCGGTTGTAACCTGGGCGGCCAGCGCTCCGGCAAGATAGGAGCCCTCGTGCTCCGCGAACACGACCGAGGCTATGTTGTCGCCTTCGCGGGTCTGGTTCATGATCACCCAATTCGTGTCGGCGTAGTCCTGGGCGATCTTCTGCATCGGCTCTCCATGGATCCACTCGAGGCTGATCACCAGGCCGAATCCACCGTCGGCAGCCCGGCGCATGATCTCCTCGCCTTGTGCAGCGACGTCCTTGGATTCGATGGTGCGCCCTTCGACGCCGCTGCTTTCGATGCCCGCCTGAAAGCCGGCGAATGCAGTGTCATTCCAGGATCCGTCTCCCAATCCGCCTTGCGCAATGATCAGCGCGACGGGTGCCATGTCCTCTGCGATCGCCGCACTTGCGCTCATGCCCAGCGCCAGCGCGCTTGCCAGCATTGCATGTTTCGACATCAGTATTCCTCCTTCGCTATTGTCCAGTCTGTTCTTCTCCCGGACTGCGGAGATGCATGCCGGAAGGTTCCGCACCTGCGCCGGGCGACGCGACGAGCCGTACGTCGTAGGAATAGTACTCGCTGAGATAAACGGCTTCGACAGCCTCGACGAGCCGGCCTGTTGCGTCGTAGCTGCGTCTGAAGATCACCATCACCGGAGCAGTCTCCTCCACTCTCAGGTGCTCGGCATCCTCGTGGCCGGCGAGGCGGGACGAGATTCGTTCCTGCGCCTCCACAACCTTGAAGCCACCCGCTTCAAGCGACCTGTAGAGCGAGAAATCCGGGTCGTTTCTCTGCACTTCGCCGAAATCGCCAAGCGCCTCAAGTTTGCTCGCGACCGTCTCCGGGATGATTGAGCGGTGCACGGCGCACGGCACCCCTTCGATGCTGCGCAGACGTTCAAGATAGACCGCCGGCGTGTCGCACTGGAACTGGCGCGCTCGTTCGTGCGAAGCCCGACCGAATGCAATCAGCGCCTGTTGCGATTTCAATCCCTTTGCGGAAGCCGATTGGGTGAAGCTCTGGAGCTTTCCGGACTGGCGATGCAGCGATGGCCTGGCAACAAAGCTCCCGACCCCTTGGCGACGATGAATGATCCCGTCCGCCACCAGTTTCTCGATTGCCCTGACAACCGTGCCTCGACTGACGCCATTGGCCGAACACAGTTCCGCCTCGCTGGGAAACCGGTCACCAGGCTTGAATTCTCCATCCTGTATCCGCCGACGCAAAACGTCTGCAAGGACAATGTATCGCGGAGCATATGCGAGCTGTTCCATGACAGCATGTTAGTATGTTCAGTCGACTAATCAAGCAAAATTCTGCAGGACGGACATTTTTGTGAATGACCAGCCTTCCTTCAAGAGACTTCCTGGACCATGTCAGCATGGCAGACAATGCCGGCCGCGAAAGCAGGCGGGTCCGAGGCGACGTCGTCTTTTGGCAACTCGCACTCGTCGGCAGCCAGATCGACTGCAAATCCCGGCGATACCTAGCCAGATTTCCGATCACACTTGTTCAGGAAGCCGGCGGCGGTGAATCCGGTCGCATCCTGCGGCGGGGGTCGGGCATTCAGCCTGCACAATTGGCACGGCAGCCAGCAACTGCATACACGGACATCGTCCTCGCAGTCTGTCTCGGCCCCGCCGCATCGATCCGAAATTCGAAACGAAGATGCACTGGCATGAAGTGGGCCGACATGGAGAGCATCTAGGACTTTCCGCGCCAGCGGTTGGCATCGTGCCCAGCTGACGCAGGGCCAGATCTGGGTCGAGTAAGGCGAATTGGCCCGGTCCCTGGGCAGCAATGCGAAGGAACGGGCGGCAATCCGGTTGCGCATGGCATGGTCCCCACAATCGTCGGATGCCGGAGGAAGGGCGAAGGTTCGTGCCCGAGGCCGGGGGCACCGTGCCGGGGGAGGAAAGACCGGCGTGCTGGCGCCCCCTTCAAGCCCCGCTCCACCGCCCAGCAGCAGTGGCGCGTTCCGTTTGTGCTGCGGCTCATCCGAATTCGATGTGGCAGGCCTTGCGGACGAAGCGGTCTGGCGCGTTGTCCGCAACAGCAGACTTCCCGATCGCGCAGGGCCGACGGTCCGCAAGGACTTGGCTTGCGACCACGTCGGACCTGCGCCCTTGACGTCGCCTGATGACGTCCAGCAGTTCCCGTGAGGCATGCGAGTGGAAGTCCTGCAGGCTCCAGTTGTCGAGCACCAGCAACGAGACCGTGGCGAGCCGATGAATCATGCGCCCATCTCCCTGTTCCGTGCGTGGGCGAACGCCGAGACCAACTTGGGGACACGGCGATGCAGCGACGACCCGTCAACAAGGCTTCCGATTCCCTAGCGACGTTGGGCGGTTTCTTTCGTTGCCAGTTTCTTGATCGCCGTGACCGCCGTGCCGCGACCGACGCCATTGGCCGAATACGGTTCCGCTTCGCCGGGCGCCCGGTCACCCGGCTTGGGTATTCCATTCTGCGCCCGCCGGCGCATGACGGCTGCAAGAACAATGTACTGTGCAACATTGGAGAGTCGTTCCATAACAGCACGCTTGGTTGACTAGGCAAGTAACATATTTGAGCGACAGGTCAAGAGGGAATCGGGCGGACCGCTGCTTTCGTGCCCAGCCTTTCCTGCATGAGGTGTCCTGAACCGGGCGGGCACTTCCGCAGTGACCGTCGCCAGGGTGGCTCCACCCAAGAGAAGTTCGTCGGACTGCGGCCTTGGGAACCTCCGGCACTGGCTCGGCGGGAGGCAGGATTCGTCGCAATGGGCTTGAACTCCGGATTCGACCGGGCCTGCCAATCGGAGTACATTGCTCCAAGCCATGGCATAGGGGATTTGAGCATTGGGATTTGACACGTCGACGCTCACATTTGCAGCGGTTGTGATTCTGGGGCTGCTGGTCGCCCTTGTGCTGTTTCGCCGTTCCGGAGGCGATGCCGCAACATTGCTGTCCGAGATGTCCTCCTTGAAGAGGGACTCCAAGGAGAAGGACGAACAGCTTGTCGATGCGCGGAGCAACGCAGACAAGCACGAGGCGCTAGCGATCGAGCGAAAGGAAGAGGCCGAACGGCTGAACGGTGACCTGTCGAAGCTGCGCAAGAGGCTCGACGAGGAGACGGAAAAGCAGATCGGGCTGTCCAAGAGAATCTCGGAACTTGAGACCGAGATGAAGGTGGAGAGAGCGGCGTCGGAAGAGAAGATCGAGATGCTGACTAGGGTCCGTGAAGACATGGAAGCCAAGTTCAGGGAACTGGCGGCGGAAGCCCTCAAGGTGCAGGGAGAGCAATTTTCGAAGGCAAATCTCGAAAGGCTCGACAAGGCGCTGACTCCCCTGAAGGAGCATGTCGGCCACTTCGAAAAGGAACTCAAGGACGTACACAAGGCCACGATCGAGGACCGAGCCAAGCTCAAGGCCGAGATCGAACAGCTCAGCAAACGATCCGAGGCCATTTCCCAGGAAGCGGTGGCGCTGACGCGCGCCCTGAAGGGCGACCGGCAACGGCAGGGCGCCTGGGGAGAAATGATACTCGAGAGCATCCTGGAACGCTCGGGACTGCGCGAGGGAGAAGAATACGAGACGCAGGCCCACAGGATCAGCGACGAAGGCGACCGGCTTCGTCCTGATGTCGTCGTGAAAATCCCGGGCGGAAAGACCCTGGTCATCGACAGCAAGGTGTCGCTGGTGGCTTACACGGATGCGGTGAATTCGGAAGACGAGAAAGAGGCATCAAGCGCGCGCAAGCGCCATGTCGCGTCGCTGAAGAGCCACATAGACGGCCTGGCTGCACGGGGTTACCCGAGCGCCGAGGCTTCCACGGTCGACTATGTCATCCTGTTCGTGCCGATCGAGGGCGCGCTTTCCGAGGCTCTGCGCGTGGATGGCGGCTTGACCGAATACGCGCTGGGCAAGGATGTCACGATAGCGACCCCGACGACGCTGATGATGGCGCTGAAGACGATCGCGCACGTCTGGGCAGCGGAGCGCCGCAACCAGAATGCCGAAGCCATCGCCGAACGCGCCGGACGCCTCTACGACAAAGTCGTTGGCTTCGTTGACAACATGAAGGATGTCGGCAAGCGGCTTGAACAGGCGCATGCTGCGCATCGGAAGGCCTTTGGCCAGCTTTCCAGCGGCCATGGCAACCTCCTGAGTCACGTTGAAAAGCTGAAAGAGCTCGGCGCGCGCACCAACAAGTCCATAGCCGTCACGATTGACGACGGCGAGGGCGAGGCCGGGAAGATAGCGCACGATCCGGACGAGTGAGCACATCGCGTTGCGGCCTCAGCCGTCGATCTCGCGGCGGCGGTTCGCGGAACCGTGTCTCAGGCCACTTTTTGGCATGTGCCATCATTCGAATGCAGCGGACGATTTTGCAACGGGCTGACGAACGGCGCGAAAACGAATTCGTCGCCATTTGGGACAAGAAGTGATGGGGGATTACATACTTGCCTAACCATCGGCCAGAAAGATGTTGCTATTTTGTTCCATATGTGCATTGTGTGGGCGAACGCGGACAACGCCTTGTCCCCAGACGCCATTCACGGGAGCGACCGCATGACACGCGAGGCCCGGGCTTCGGCCGACACCAGACGCATCAGGACGGTGACCTGCACGGCATCCGTCAACGCGGCCACGCATTGCCGGCTCGACGCATTCCTCCGGCAGCAGACTGTCCTGTGGAATGCCGCCCTCGAAGAGCGCATCGACTGCTACAGGAAGACCGGGAATTCCATCACGGCCTTCGACCAGATGAAGTCCCTCACCGTCATTCGCGGCGAGGACGAGGACTTCCGGCATTTCAATGTCGGACCGCAACGCTCCGTCCTGAGACGGCTCGACAAGTCCTTCAAGAGCTTCTTCCGCCGCGCAAAGGCAGGCGAGACGCCTGGCTTCCCCCGCTTCAAGGGCCGCAGTCGCGGCATCCGGTCCTTCGACATCCCCGACCCCGTGATCCGCGACGGTTCGCTCTGCCTCAAGGGCATCGGGCGGTTCCGCCTGCCGTCCGTGCCCGATGGAAGGATCATGCAGGCGCGGGTGGTCAAGACGCCGCTCCGGGTCGTGGTCCAGTTCGCCGTGGAGGTGGAAGTGCCTGACGCCAGGCCGTCCGAACCCGTGGGCATCGATCTGGGCGTCAAGGATCGCGCCATTCTCTCGACGGGCGAGACAGTGCCCGCCGTCAGCATCGACCGCCGTCCGCTCAGGCGGGCGCAGCGCGCCGTGTCGCGGGCGAAGAAGGGGTCCGCTTCGCGGCGCAAGAAGGTGAATGTCCTTCGCCGGGAGTGGGAGCGGACGAGGATGC
>JAJEGW010000036.1 GCA_022819605.1 Silicimonas sp.
CCTTCGCGTATAGTCGTGCTGCGGTGTCTCGAAAACCTGCCGCTTCTTGCCGGTCTCCACCAGTGTCCCCCTGTACATGACTGCAACCCGATCGCTTATGTGGCGGACTGCACCAAGATCGTGACTGATGAACAACATCGATAGGCCGCTATCGCGCTGATGCCTCTTCAGCAGGTTCAGGACCTGGGCCTGGATGGAGACATCAAGCGCCGATACCGGCTCGTCCGCAATGACGAGACGCGGTGTCAGGATCATGACTCTGGCAATGCCGATGCGCTGGCGCTGGCCGCCGGAAAATTCGTGCGGATGGCGACTCATCGATTTCGCATCCATGCCCACCAGTTCAAGCGTCGCCGCGATCCTCTCGCTTGCCTCCGAGTAGTCGCGCACAAGCCTTCGGTAACGAGACCCCCGAAGTCAAGAACGGATTCCCGTGCATGAGCGGCCAAGATGCCGAAAAGACAATCCCGGCATCGGCGTCAATCGGCGCGAAGTTGCTGCCAGGAGTTTCATGAGCAACCGGCGGGATTGATGCAGTTCAGGTTTCGCTCAAGACTCCACCTCGCCGATTTCAGGAAGGTTCACGCACGTCCGCCGCCGGCTTCTTCCATCCATCCATGGCCTGCAGGTCGGCCGCCGGCATGGTAGCCCAGCTCGATTCCCAAGTGTCCAACTCCCTGGAGCGCTCGAACACGGCGGTTCGGTTCCGCAACGAAAGGTCTGTCAGCGCTGGAGATGCTGCGCATTTTGTTCTCCTGGCCGCGTAAGCTGTACCCGCAGCCTGTCGGGGGACAACGGGAAAAGACTGCCCGGCCAAGTTGGAACGCACTCCACAGGCCTGGCCGACAGGCGGAAATTGCCGCCGGTCGCCCTTGCATGGCCACCTCCTTGCACGGGCGAATCCCTCTTTGCCGGCTGGTGAGGGTCGCCGCGGGAAGATCAACCGGGCTCGATTTCAGTCGCCAATCGGCTTTGGTCCAGTGTCTTCGGAAATTGCAGTCATGGAGGTGCGAATGCGGCGCATGTACTCCTTTGCCAATTCCGGACGCCTGCGGGCCGTGCCCGCCGCAAGCACGTCAATTATGGCAATGAACACGAGCCGTGAGGCCGAGGGCTTGTAGATGTCCTGGTCTTCGGGAATGTCGATCTCGATGGAGACGTCGGCCGACCTGGCAAGGGGCGCGCCGGCCTTGGTCAGGCTGATTGACCTTGCGCCGTACTGTCGGGCGATTGCTACGCTGTCCAGAAGCTCCGCCGGCTGGCCGCTCGCGGATACGGCAAAGATGACATCGCCATCCGACAGGGTCGAGGCAAGCATGCGCTGAAAATAGCCATCCGCATGCGCCTCGGTGGGAATCCCGAGACGAAAGAACCGGTTGGCACCTTCGCGGGCGACATTGGCCGAGCCGCCGCCGACACCGATGAACGAAATCCGCCGTGCATTTGCCAGCACCGAGACAGCCTGCTCCACGGCTTCGCTGTCAAGCTGGAAACGTGCCAGATTGAGGGTGTCGACAAGCGCGCCAAAGACTTGCGTGACGAGTTGCTCGGATTCGGAATCCGTGCGGCTCGGCCCGCCAAGATATTGAAGGCTTACCGCCACGCTTTGGGCGAGCCTGATGTTGAAATCGCGGAAGCCCTCGCAGCCGACGGTCTGGCAGAATCGATTCACCGTCGCGACCGAGACATCGGCTGCTTCCGCGATTTCGTTCTGCGTGAGGCGGGGAGCGCGCTCCAGATTGGAGAGCACGAAATCCGCCACCCGCTGCTCACGTTGAGGAAAACTGCCTTCCAGTTTCCGCATCTGGGATATGACGTCGATGATCTTGGTCATGGTCCTGTCGCCCGCCACATGCCGGCTATTCGGGCTTGTACGCGATCACGTCCATTTCGACCTTCGCGTCGACCATGAGCGCGGACTGGACGGTGGAGCGGGCGGGCGGGTGTTCGCGGAAGTGGCGTTCGAACACGGCGTTGAAGCTGGTGAAATCGCGAGGATCATCCAGCCAGACATTGACCTTGACCACATGTTCCAGCCTGCAGTCCGCGGCATCGAGTGCGGCAATGACGTTGGCGATGACCCGTTCGGCCTGCTCAAAGATGCCGCCGGCGAAAATCTCGCCATCCACTGCAGGGACCTGGCCGGAAACAAAGACGAAATCGCCCGCGCGCACCGCCTTGGCAAACGGACGCCGGGTGCCGCCGGCCGCGTCGTCGGCCATGTCGAAGCGAGTAATGCCTGTCATCACTTTACCACCTTCAAAGTGAAAATTGCTTACATGCATTGGTGCAAACTAGTCAACCTGTCCACACCACGACACGAGGCGTTCAAGGAGGCTGTCCGGGCCATGGTTGCCATGGAGCCACGGATCTGGCGCTTGCCTTCGTTCCAGGTTGCCGCGTAGTCGAGGGTTCGCGGCCCACGGCCTTCCACGGCCCGACGGCCACGATTCATCAGGAGCAGGTTTCCCGACGATGCAGCCGCGGCATCCAGCCAGGTGATGACATATGCGGTCTCCGTGCAGCCAGTCCCGCGATCGTCACTTCCGTCTTCGAGGGCTCCCGGCAGCGATTGACGCAGGCAACCTGGCAGGCGTCGAGATGGTTGTCGGTCACCTGAGGAGGGTCCGGACACCATTGGCGCGGTGCCCCAGATGTCCGGACGACATTTCGAGATCCTCAGCGAAGCAGGCGGTGCGATCTCTTTCCTGATCAAGCCGCATCCGGCCCGATTGCCCTGCATCGCTGCCCGGACTTCAAGGCGCGATGTCCCGTAGCGCCTCAAACACATGCCGCAGATTGTGTCGGCGCAGGAAACCCCAGTTGTAAAAGCTGATGCCATCCGCTCCATGAGCGGCAATGCTTGAAACCGCAGCACGGACTTCGCTGGCGGAACTCAAGTCAGGCCAGGAGGGCCTGATCACGCACCTCAGGCCTCGCGAACCGCCAAGTCGTCGCCGGACATCAGCGAAGTCCGCCGCCGCTCGACTCCATGTCGGCTCATAAAGGCAGATTTCCAGAACACCCGCCGCCCGCCGGAGATCCGCCAGATTGCTGCCTTCAAACCATGCATTTGCCGTCGGCCGCCCAACTGACGGGATAATCGCAACCGTAACGTGGCTTGCCACGGCCGACCGGACTTCGCCCACCAGAGATGTAACCACGTCGCATCGCCAATTCAGAAACGCTGACAACTCTCGATCCGTCGCGACATCGGCCAGCCAAAAGCTCTCGGCCATGTCGTCAGGATAGTCTACGTCGCCTGCCAGATACTCGCCAATCCAGGTCCTGATCCGAGACTGAAGTCCCTCGGCATCAATGCCAATGTCAGCCGCTCCATTCTTGCAATTTTGACAAAAGCACAGCCCGAGGAGATTTTCCAGCCAACGGTTGGACTGGACCAGGTTGAACTCATGATGAAAGCCATGGAAAAATGGAGCAAATCCCGGCGACTCGACCGTAATTCCGGAAACCGGATAGTTGTCAGTCACATCGGCGGCAAGGCTTCGCGCAAACTTCCTCGCGTGTGGTGACGATGGGCAAAGATTGTAAATGTACTTGTCTCCAAAAGCATTCGCTACGCAGTCATCCAGGTTTCGTGATCCAAGTGGGGTATTGTGCAGCAGCACAAGCCAAACATTGACCCCAAGTTCGGCATTCCGGACTGCATCCCCCAAAATGTCCCGCCCGGCCACCATTGAATTAGAGATCGGGACAATCTTCCCGTAGCGCACCGGCTCGTGGCGAAAATAGATTGTCCCGTCTTCCGGGAAGAAAACCGGCGACGCGGAGCGCGGACGCAAGAACTTCCCCGCGTGATAACTTCCTGCAATCGTCACCGAGTTGAGGCCAAGCCCGCGAAACTCCGCGAACGAATTGTCAAGGCCATGCTCGGCAAGATCCCACGCATAGGTATAGATCGATCTCAAGGGGAGCATTGGCTTGCCCATTTCCACCCGTTAACCACATTTTTCTGCCCGTGAGCCCAAATTTCGCTCGCCTGCTGGCCGTGCAATCTGCAGATTCCATGCTCTCCCGGATTGAACTGACATGCAAACCGGGAGTCCACTTCCCTCCCATCACTTGCGTCGGGCCGAGATCACTCCCTAATTGGAATGGATTGCGGACGTTCCATATGTTGTGCGGATCATATGCAAGTATTCTCCCGCCGCCTATCGAATTCAGGTTCACAACACGCTTGCAAGCTCTTGTCGTGGCCATTGCGGCATGAGGTGGCCAAGGCCAAACAGTCACCTTACATCCTTTGCCCACCTTTATCGAAGACATGGACGTGCTCGGCTGCGTAGGAAAAGGCAGCAGGCTGTCCAAGATCACAGGAACTTGAATCGATCAGACGGAAACGAAGATCTTCTGACAACCCGGTCGAAAGGGTGACTATCGTGTCGGCGCCTGTGAATTCGCTCGCCGAAACGGTGCCCCGAATGCAATTCAAGCTGGCCTCGAACTTCGCGTCAGTCGGTCGAAGCCCAACCATTACCGGTTCCCCCTCAGGACCGGTTCCGCAACTTGACTGCAGGTCGAGCTTTCCGACTCGCACGGATCTGCCGCCAAGTGAAATGCCCGGCACGAAATTCATTCTTGGGTGGCCAACAAAACCGGCCACGAAAGTGTTTGTCGGCGCGTTGTACACTTCCGCTGGAGTGCCGATCTGCTGAACGACTCCATCCTTCAGCACGACCACCCTGTCAGCCATGGTCATGGCCTCGTGCTGATCATGCGTAACGTATATCGTCGCCTTCCCCACCCTGCGGTGAAGCGCAATCAAGTGCTGACGCATGGTGTCTCGCAATTGAGCATCGAGGTTGGACAATGGCTCATCCATTGCGAAGACTTCTGGATCGCGCACCAGCGCTCGCGCGAGCGCCACGCGCTGCCGCTGACCTCCAGACAACGCTTCGGGGAGCTTGCCGAGCTGGTCGGATATCTCCACCAGTTTCGCCGCTTGCAGAACCTTGTCCCGCACGCTCGTTCGATCCCGCGCTGCCCACTTTCGGGCCTTCAACGGGTAAGCGATGTTCTCGGCCACGGACATGTGAGGGTAGAGCGCATAGTTCTGGAAGACCATGGCCACGTTGCGGTCCCGCGGGAGCAAGTAGTTCACAAGATTGCCATTGACGAAAATTTCCCCCGCAGTCGGGTCCTCGATGCCGGCCAGCAATTTCAGTATCGTGCTCTTCCCGCAGCCGGACGGCCCTAGCAGGACCAGAAACTCTCGCTGCAGAATGGACAGATCGAGATTGTGGACGGCAACGAAGTCACCATAGACCTTGTTGACCGACCGGTACTCGACTGCCGCGCTCGCCATTGTCAGCCTTTCAGCGCGCTTGACAGACTTTGCGCCAGGAAGAACCGCTGCAAAGCGAGGAACAGGAGCGTGATCGGGATGGTTGCAAGCAGTGACGCTGCCGAAATCAGGCCCCAGTCGACCACGAAGTTCGACTTCAGGCTGGAAATGCCGACAGTCAGGACCTGCCTGGAATCGGACTGAATCGCCACCAGCGGCCAGAGAAAATTGGTATACTGAAGCATGAAGGTGAAAATCGCATGAACCACAAGGCCGGAACTGATCAATGGCAAGATGATCTGGGCGAAAATCCTCAACTCGCCAGCACCATCCAGCCTGGCTGAATGAATCAGGTCGTCCGGAAGCGACACAATGAAGCTTCGAAGCAGGAAAATCCCAAGAGGGTTCGCCAGTGCCGGAAGGATCAGCGCCCAGTACGTGTTCAGCAGGCCCATTGAGCGGACAAGAAAGAACAGCGGGATTATCAATGCGGCAACGGGAATGGCCACCGCAAGCAGAAGGGTTGCGGATACAAACCGCTTTCCGGCGAATTGCAGTTTGGCAAGGGAATATGCCGCCATCGCGTCAATGACGAGCTTCAGGACCGTGATGGCAAGACCGATCATGAATGTATTCAAGGTCCAGTTGAGGAAAGAGGTTTCCTGCAGCAGCTTCGCATAGTTCCCCCAGAACAGTTCGTCCGGAACCCATTCAGGTGGATAGCTGAACAGCGAATTCGTGTCCTTGACCGAGGTCGACAGAATATAGAGGAAGGGCACGATCGAAATGACTGCCGCAAGCATCAGCACCCCGTACGACATGGTCACCATTGGCAGCGTGGGTTTCAGCGATACCGCGTTTCGCTTCCTCCTGGCCAGGCGCCACATCAGCGTCTGTCCCGAAATGCGTAGGATTGAATTGCCGTGAGCACCAGCACGACCAGCACCAGGACGAACGACAGGGTTGCGCCGTATCCCGGCTCGCTGAACGTGAACAGGCTTCGGTAGATGTACCAGGTGGTCGATGCGGTCGAGTGGAACGGCCCGCCATCGGTCAGGATGAAGATTGAATCAAAGACCTGCAGATTCACGATGGTCGCAAAGGTCACCGAAAAGAAGAATGTCGGCTTCAGCAATGGCAATGTCAGCTGAAAGAAGCGACGGACCGGTCCGGCGCCGTCAAGTTCCGCTGCATGGTACAGATCCTTCGGGAGATTCTGGATTCCGGCCAGGAACAGCAGCGCCCAGAACCCCATGCCCTTCCAGACCTCGACCATGGCGATGGTCGGCATGGCCAGGTCCTCGTTGCCCAGGAAGTTCACCGGCTCGCCGGCAATTGCCCGCATCACGATGTTCAGGACACCAAAGTCCTGGTGCAGAACGAAAGTGAACATGAGCGCTGCAATGAGAATCGGTTGCAATGTCGGGTAGTAAATCATCGTCTTGAAGGCGGTTTGACCGACCGAGATCGAATTCAATGCCAGTGCAAATATCATTGCGATCACGAAGACCGCCGGTATGGCCATCAGGCAGTAGCGAAGAGTGTTCCATATGGTCTTCAGCACCAGCGGGTCGGCAAATGTGCGCTCCCAGTTTTCGGTGCCAACGAAAACCGCCGGTGACATGACTCCGCCGGTCTGGAATGTCTGGACGAAAAGCGACAGTCCCGGCCAGACAAGAAACGTGCCGAAAAAGACCAGGGCGGGCGCAAGGAACAGGTATGCAGTCAGGTTTCGGCGCAAGACAAGCCAGCGCCGCAGGCGCCTGTGTTCGGTGGCGCTGACCGTGGTGTCGTTCAAGTTGCCGTGGGGCCCATGGGAGGGCCCCCGACACTTGGCATGGTCCTACTCAAGAATCTCATCCGTGATTGCGCACATGCGCTCGATGACCTGTTCGCCGGTCATGCCACCCCGGTATGCTTGTTCAGCCACCGGCCAGATTGACTGAAGGATCTTGAGAATCTGCGGATGCGGCTGAATTCCCTGCACGCGGGGAACAAACTCCTGCTGAACCTTGCGCATTGCCGCATTGTCGGCAAACATGTCAGCAATGATGTCCTGCCGCACAACCTGGAGGTTCACCTGCTCGGCGAAACGGCCGACCTGAGGTCCTGAAGCCCAGTGCTTGACGAACTCCCAGGCAGCATCCTGGTTGGGACTGGCGCTGGCGATGCTCAGAATGCCGAAGTTCCCCATCACCGTCTGCCCATGCTCGCCCGGAGGTGCATACGCAACATCCCAGTCAAACCCGGGCGGGTTTGCGTTCAGCTCCCCGATCTGCGGAGTCTCGCCATGGTAGATCGCAATCTTTCCCCCTTTGAAGAGGTCGAACTGTTCCTGCGTCGACATGGAACCGATCGGCGGGGTGACGCCGGCCTCATGCATGTCGATCAGGAACTGAGTGGCGGCTTCCGCGCCCCACAGTCCGCATCCGCTCCAGTCGTCATTCAGGATGTCGGCACCGGCGTTATGGACGTAGGGAAACCAGTCCCAGAAGGCGAAATCGCCAGTCCTGCTGCGAACCGAGAATCCATAGACGCCGTCAGCCGTCGTTTTCCTGGCGGCATCCATCATGTCGGCGTATGAATTGTTCCACGTGTCCAGAACTCCTGCTTCGGCAAGCAGATCCTTGTTGATGAAAATGTTGTACACGGCACCGAGAACCGGAACGCCCCAAGTGCCGTCGCCCTGCCTTGCAAGATCCCAGGCAAACTCCGGAATCAAGGCCCGCTCCTCAGCCCATTCCTCGGAGTTTACCAGATCCGACATGTCAAGCAGTGCGCCCTGCTCGGCATAATTCGGGTAGATCAGATCAACCAGATACAAGACATCGGCAGGATTGCCGCTTGCAAACCCGGCCGTGAGCTCGGCATTCATGTTGGCCCAATCGTATGTGGTGAACTCGACGTTTACGCCGGGTTCAACGGCCTTGAAATCATCAATGATCATGGCCTCAAATCGAGCTTCATCCGCAGAGTGCGGCCCCTTGATCATCGTGATGTCACCGGAAACATGACCGCCGCCTTGAACAGGTGAGGTCCAAAGACCGAAGCCGACCGTCACAGGAATCGCCAGTGCTCCCATGGTCATCGAACGCAACAAGATTCTGATGTTCATCATCCCCTCCCTCTTCAGGTTCTCCTGTCCTGTCCCTAAGCGTCAGGACAGTGGTGAAAGTTTATTACATGACCGTTGAAATCCGTCAATCTGGAAAAATGTTCCGGCAGGAAAATGCTGAACCAGGCAGCCGCAGCCATTCCCGGCAGCCTGATCGTCGACCTGTCCAACGACCGCTTCGGGCGGGCAACGTGGCCAAGCCTCTTCAGGGCGCACAAGACTGATGGCCAGGCGGTCACCCGGGTGTCAACAGTCACCGTCGGAGGCGCTCGGAGACGTGGCCGGAAGCGCCCCTGCGTCGCATCCCCGCCACTTTCGTCGTGTTGACAAGGTGAGGGCACGCTACCCCTTTTCGGACATGCCCGCATGGTCGACACGGCCGGTCGCGAACCGTTCCGCGTCCGGCGGCCCGGACCGGTTCGACCGGTACCCCGCGCCCTCAGTGCTCCGGCAGGTCCTCGTCCTCGGGCTCCATGCCCGTGATCGTCATGGCGATGATCGTGAACGCGTCCGCAATGTCGTTCAGCCCGCCCTCCTCAAGGACGTCCGCAATGCGTCCCAGGTTGCCGTCGATGCGCTCCAGCGCCTCGGCGATCCGTTCCTCGCCCGTTCCTGTCATCCCGGATGT
>JAJEGW010000151.1 GCA_022819605.1 Silicimonas sp.
CTTCGGGCGCCGAGAGCGCGATGCAGCTCAGGCACTTGCGTTGCGAATCGATCACCGGCACTGCCACGCAAACCACCCCATGCATGAATTCCTGGTTGTCCGTGCCAATTCTGTCCTGGCGCACTTCGCGCACCGCTTCGATCAGCCGGTCAGGATCGACGATTGTCGCGTTCGTATAGGCTGTCAGCGGGCTGGCCTGGAACATCCACTGCAATTCGTCGTCAGACCGAAAGCTCAGCATCAGCTTGCCAATGGCGGTGCAATGCGCTGGCACCCTGCTTCCGGCCGCAAACCTGAGGCCTAGCGGCCACTTCGATTCCACCCGATCCAGGTAAATGACCTCTGATCCGGACAGCGTCCCGTAGTTGCAGGTCTCTCCGGTTTCCGCCACGATTTCCTGCAAGATCGAATGCCGCAACGATCTCGGCGCCGACCCCACCAGGGCTTGAAGTGCAAGAGTGAACAGGTGTTGCCCCTCGACAAAGCCCGTCTGGGTTGCATCCCTTTCGACAAAGCCCATCTCAACCAGCATGTTGACCACGCGGTGCGCCGTTGGCTTTGTAAGCCCGGTAGTGCGAATGATCTCGGAGATCGAGATCGGCTTTGCTGCCCGGGTAATCAATTCGAGGATCATGAACGCCTTTCCGGTCACGCCCAGTTCCGAAAGCTGTTCGCGTCGCGTGTCTTCGAAGATGGCGTCAGATGGAGCGTTCCGCGCGCTGGCTAGGCGAGCCAGGTCGATCACGGAGTCTCTGGATGGCGTTTGGGTCATTTGGGCCTTTCTTGCCGGAGGTGCCGCGCGCATGGTGATCCTGAATTCGGTTTGATACATCTGTGTTCGGAACGGATTATGTTCACTTGCGCATGAGAAATCAATCAACCTATACTATATTTTGAAACTGATCGTCTTTCATAATGAGACGCTGTGGTGATCAAGACGACAAACGGCAGGATGGCTTCAAGAACTGCCTCAGGGCTGCGACGCGTGCTCGTGGCCAACCGCGGCGAGATAGCATTGCGGGCAATTCGCGTGTGCCGCTGCAAGGGGATCGAGAGCGTTGCCGTCTATTCCGAGGCTGATGCGGCCTCGCCGCATGTCTGGGCAGCTGACGACAGTGTCTGTATCGGTCCTCCCGCCGCGTCAGAAAGCTACCTCGCCGCCGAATCGCTGGTGCATGTCGCGACGGTGAAGGAGTGCGACGCGGTCTATCCTGGCTACGGATTTCTGGCCGAGAATTCCGAGTTCGCCGTGCTCTGCGAAGAGAACGGCCTCAAATTCATCGGCCCCTCGGCCGACGCCATCCGCACCATGGGCGACAAATCCAGGGCCCGTGATGTCGCCGAACGGTTCGGCGTGCCGTTTGTACCGGGCTCGAAGGCCGCATTCACCGAATTGCACAACGCGCAGACGGTGGCGGATGAGCTGGGTTTTCCCCTTCTGCTCAAGGCCAGGTCTGGCGGCGGTGGGCGCGGCATGCGCATTGTCCGCGAGCCCGCGGAATTTCCGTCCGCGTTTTTGGAAGCGATGCGCGAAGCCGAGGCCGCCTTCGGCGACGGCGCGGTCTATATTGAGCGCTTCTTCGATGCCGTGCGTCACATCGAAGTGCAGGTCATGGGAGATGGAGAAGGCGGCGCAATCGCCTTTGATGAACGCGATTGCAGCGTTCAGCGGCGACACCAGAAACTGATCGAGGAGTCACCGTCGCCCATCGTTGACGCCGACATGCGAACGCGACTGAAACAGGCCGCAATGTCTCTGGCGCGCGGCATCGCGTACGAAGGTGCGGGGACCATCGAGTTCATCCTCGACGTCACAACCGGGGAGTTCTTCTTCATCGAGATGAATACCCGCATTCAAGTCGAACATACCGTCACTGAAATGCGCATTGGCCGAGACTTGATTGAAATGCAGTTCGCGATCGCCGGCGGGGCGCAACTGGACACCTCCGATGACGAGCACTCGGCCACGGGCCACGCCATTGAGTACCGCATCAATGTCGAGGATTGGCGGTGCGGATTTCGGCCGTCACCGGGCCGCCTGAATCGCTGGCAGCCGCCACAAGGGACGGGCATCCGGCTCGACAGTGCAGCGTATAAAGGGCAGATGATCACTCCCTATTACGATTCAATGATCGCCAAGCTGATCATTCTAGGAAAGGACCGGGACGAGGCCCTGGCAAGGTCCCGTTCGGCGCTGGATTGTTTCAAGGTGGGCGGGGTGGCGACAACCATCGGATTTCACCGGAAGATCATCGACCACGATGACTTCTTGTCGGATCGGGTTCACACCCGATGGATCGAAAATGAAATGATGCCAGATTCGGCAAAGAGGATTGCATGAGCAAGGACGTTCGTTTCATCGATGTCACGTTGCGCGATGCGCATCAGTGCTTGTGGGCAACACGCATGACGACGGCAATGATGAAAGACATTGCTCCCTTTCTGGATCGCGCCGGGTTCGAGGCCATTGATCTGGTTGGCGGCGCGGTCTTCGATGTCTGCGTGCGCTTTCTGCGCGAGGATCCGTGGGAACGCATGCGCATCCTGAACTCCTGGGTCACTGAAACACCACTGATCATTCACACAAGAGGGCAATGCCTCTTTACCTTCGAGTTCTTCTCCGACGACGTGGTCGAACTCGCCGCCGAACGGTTTGCAGCCAACGGCATGCGCTATCACACGCCTTATGATCCAATTAACGACGTCAGAAACCTGCGCATTCCCATCGAGGCAGCCCGTCGGCTGGGCATCCACACGGTGCCCGGGCTGGTCTATACACTCAGCCCCGTCCATACCGACGAGTACTATGCCCAAAAGGCCGGGGAACTGGTTCGAATCGGTGTGGATGGCGTGTTCATCAAGGATCCAAGCGGTCTCTTGACCCCCGACCGCGCGATCACGCTGGTGCCCGCGATCAAGAAGGCAATCGGCGACCTGCCGCTGCAACTGCACTCGCATTGCTTGTCGGGGCTCTCGCCCTATACGGCGCTGGTCGCGGTCGAACATGGCATCGATGTGCTGCATACCGCCACCTCGACGTTGGCAAACGGCGCTTCGCATCCGGCTACCGAGCGCATGGTCGAGAACTGCCGCCGGCGCGGGTACACCGCCGACTTGGATCTCGATGCAGTCCGGGAAGTGGCCGAACGACTTGACTACATTGCCAAGGTCGAGGGAAAGCCAGTCGGTCAAGTGCTTGAATATGACGAGTTTCACTTCCACCATCAGGTGGCGGGCGGGATGATTTCCAATCTGAACGTGCAGCTGGAAGGAGTTGGCCTGCTGGACAGGATCGAAGACATCCTTGAGGAAGCTGGCCGCGTGCGCGCCGATCTCGGCTATCCTATAGTTGTCAGCCCGTTCGCGCAGTACATCGTTACCCAGGCGGTACTAAACGTCATGGCGATTGACCAGGGGCGGGAACGCTATGACAGCATTCCGGACGAGGTGCGCCTTTATGCACGCGGCGGATATGGCGAGATCGCGGGCGAGATAGATCCCGATCTCTATGACCGTCTCTGCGGCGGCAAGGAGCCGATCACGGAGCGCGCTGGCGCGCTGGTGCCGCCGTCGCTTGACCGAATTCGCAAGACGCGCGGCCCGTTCGCCTCCGACGATGACCTGCTTTTGGCGGCGTTTTACGACGACACTCAGTACAGCGCATTGAAGGATGCAGGGCAGATCAAGACCACTTATCGTTTCGCAGAGACACCGGTTCTTACCTTGCTCAAGGAAGTCGCCGCTCGCGATGACATCAGCACCTTTCACTTCGTGCAATCATGACCAGACCCTGTATCATTACTACCGCCATCACTGGAGCCATTCCGCGGACATCGGAATGCCCCGCGGTGCCGGTCGACCCAGTAAGCCAGATCGAGTCTACCCATGAGGCCTACGAAGCCGGGTCGTCGCTGGTGCATGTCCACGTCCGGAACGACGACGAAAGCCCCAGCTCTGATCCGGAAAGATTCGCCAAGGTGCAGGAGGGCGTGCAAAAGCACTGTCCTGGCATGATCATCCAGTTTTCAACGGGTGGCCGTGGCCGGGATCAGAGCGCGCGTGGCGCTGCACTGTACCTTCGGCCGGACATGGCCTCGCTGACCACGGGATCGGTCAATTTTCCCGGCGCGATCTACGAAAACCCGCCGGATTTCATAGATGGCCTGGCTCAACGAATGCTGAAGTACGAGGTGAAGCCCGAGATCGAGGTCTTCGACTCGGCCATGCTGTACAACGCGGCCGATCTCATCAACCGCGGAATGATCAATGCGCCCGCGCATGTGCAGTTTGTCTTGGGAGTTCCCAACGCCATGCCGGCAAGGCGACCCCTGCTGGAGTTTCTCGTGTCCGATCTCGCAGTTGTCTTGCCGGGTGCGACATGGGGCGCAGCTGGAATCGGGCGGCATCAGTTCGAAGTGAACAAGTGGTGCTTGGAACTTGGCGGGCATTGCCGCACCGGGCTAGAGGACAACATCAAGTATGACAAGACGCGGCTGGCAAGGAGCAATGCGGAACTGGTTCAGAAGGTCGTCGAAGTTGCCGGCGAATTTGATCGACGGCCCGCAACCCCCGACGAGGCGCGTCGAATCCTGGGGCTTTGCAACCACTCCGCGAGTTGAACAGGCGCCAAGCAAGGCGCCATTTCATGAACGGTGCGCCAGAAAGGTCTTCTGGTTGAGCGCTTGAGCTGTCAGGAGGCATGAACGATCACCTGAACGCATTTACGTAGCTCTGTCTTTCTTCGCAAGGGCCGCCTGGCATGTCTTGCGGGGATCAAGGCAAAGCCGCCATGCCGCTTACGGGGCGGGATCTTCCGGCATGAGTGCCATGAGGTCCACGCCGCAATCGGATGCGAAGCGGATCATGTCGATCAGGACCCAGTTTTCTGCAAGCCGTCCGTCTCGGCTGGCATAGAAGTCCATGACACGCTTCGTGATCTTCTGTCCGGTCGGTTCAATGCCGCGAAACGGAACGCCGGAGAACGTGCCCAGGAACTGTCCGACGAAGCCCGCAACGCGTCCTTCCGCCACGAAGGCTTCCTTTGGCCAGGAACCCTTGCGGCCGGGGAACGACTTCACCGACGGGCCTTGCGCAAAGTCGTAGAACTCCTGCAGTCCGTAGGCGGAACCGATGCCCCAAGGGCCGTGCCAGGCCATGTCCTCCTGCCAGAACTGCTCCAGTCCCTGGCTCGCCATGTCGCTGCCTTCCAGGCTGTTGCAGCCGCCGACAATCATGTCTTCGACAAGGCTGCGAGTCATCTCGGTGTGGCCCGGGTCCTGAGGAGTCTCCACGATGCCGATGTCAGCGGGCGGCCCATCAGGAATCTTCGCGCGCCCGGAGAATGGCGGAAACATCTCCAGCCCCGCCTGATGGGCAAGGCCGGGAACGTCTAGGAGGCATCGGATCTCTGCGATCCGGTCGCCTTCGAACCTGTAGAATTCGCCGAAGCGCAACTGGCGGCGTCCTTCGCCCGGCGGGATGCCGAACAGGGGACGGTTCATTTCGCCCTCGATGTTGCCAGTGGCCGCGACCCAGACGTGCCCCATGAATTCTCCGCCAAAGTAGAGATAGGGCCGCTTTGCGGCCTGCGGCATGGCTGTCCTTGTCGGTTCAAGCATTGCCGTCTCGAATGCTTCGCGGCCCCAGAGGTCGCCGATCGGAGCAGGACCGTGGAACACGAGATCAGGGTCGAAGAGCGATTGGTCGGGCGAGAGCCCGGCAGCAAGCGCCCAAGCCCGTTCCTTGGCTTTCCCGAGAGACTCGGTGCATCCAGTCATTGCCGGTTCATCTTGCCTGGTTCGTTTGGTCGGCATGCCGTTCTCCCTGTCAGTCAGGACCATCTTGGGCGAGTTCCTTTGCCGCCCCGGTGAGTCGAAAGAGTAACCGGGGCGAAAGGGGTCGGATAGTGAAAGTGGCGCGGCCATGCAAGACGAACCGTGTTCACACCCAAGGACCGAACCGGCCTGGCACCCAGCGTTGGCCAACAGGTACGCCATTGGCCGCTTAGGGTCCCTGCTGGTCAGCAATCGAAGGTGGCGGTAACGACTTTGCTTGTGGCGTGGTTTCTGCCCATCGACGAAAGCGGGCACGCCAGGGGCGCGCCCAAACGAGCTGCGGACAAGATCAAAGCGTGGCGTGAGCCTTTCGTAAGAAAAGGCAATGTGACGTCGAAATGCCCCAAGGCCTCCGAAAACCAGCGTTGATCCTCTCACAGATCGCGTCAAGCCCGAAACTGACCGCCGCTGCCCGCTCGTCATTAGCAAGCCGTATGTTTGCTGCGGGCAACAGACCATGTGGGCCCGATTGTGACTCCCAAAAACCGGGGACCAGCGAATGGCGGGACTGGAAAGGGCAAGGCAATTGAAAAGACAGGTGAAGCTCGAGGAACTCCTCGAAAGGAGGCAATTCGGGCATCCGGTTCAAGGTTCGGCAACGGTGCCCCGGGGCGAGGGGACACCTGAAGTGCCAGATGCCATGCCCAGATCGGTCGCATGGATTAAGAACCGGCTCGTCCAGAGCCTCGCCTCCCTCTTGGCAAAGGACGTCAGCAACCTGCCTCGGGTGCAAGCAACAGAACCTACGGAGGGCCGGGCCCGATGGGCAGAAGAGCCGGTCGCAGAAGACGGAGACAACAGGCCCGAACGCTGGACGCCCGTCTGTGGGCAAGGAACCCAGTCTCGCGATTGCGCAGCGATTCTGCGGAAGTACGCGTTCTTCCCGGCCGTCGAAAGTTGCAGCGAACTTGGCATGTTGCCGCACGAACCGCGTTCCTGTAGGCCATGGTTGCAGTCACGGGAGCAGCGTTGGTGCGAAGTCCTAGCGGGCGCTCTGCCGTGCGCTCTTCGGGTCGGCAATCCGTTTGGGAAAGGGTACGCGAATACATGTCCAAGCCGGCAAAGAAAGCGACAAAGGGCCGAAAGGCGCGGAGGCCGAAGCGGCCGGAGTTTCTTGGCTGGAACACGACCGACGATGAGGAAGTCGAGCGGCGGCGCTGGCGAGGGATCACGGAAGTTGCCGAGTTCGAGGAACTGGAGCCGGAATTCCGTGCATTCGGGTCGTTTCGCGTTCAGTCTAGCACCGGAAGCAGGTACGTGGTGGAGATCAGGCACCTTAAGCGCCGGATGAATTCCTGCACTTGCCGTGACTTTGAAGTCGCAGAACTTGGTACATGCAAACACATCGAGGGCGTGCTCAACCTGATTGCCACGTCCGGACGGCGGCTGCGTTCGGGCGCTGCGAACCGCCAGTCTCCCCGCATCGAGGTGCATCTCCCGTCCATGCGCGACGCGACACCAGCCGTGCTGCTTCCCGACGGGGACTTTCCTGCGAACATCCGCAATGAAGTGGAGACCCGGCTCAAGGAGCTTCAGCGACGGCATGACGACGAGTCCCTCGCAAGTCTGAAACGATGTGCCGAAGAGCATCCGAACCACGTTCGCATCTCAAGGTTGCTCGAAAGATGGAAGGACCAGCAACTTGCGCGCGAGCGCTTGGCAAGCAGACGAGAGGCCTTTCTTGGACAGGTCGAGGCAGGCGAGCGAACCTTCGAAGTGCTGAATTTTCCGCTGTTTCCTTACCAGCGTGAGGGAATGATGCACCTGGCTTTCAAGGAACGCGCACTGCTGGCGGACGAAATGGGGCTGGGAAAGACCTGTCAGGCGCTGGCCGCCTGTGAACTCCTCAGGCAGACCGAAGGAGTCGAGCGCGCCCTCATTGTTTGCCCGGCATCGCTCAAGTCGGAATGGGCAGAGCAGATCGAGGCAGCGACGAACTTGTCCTATCGCCCCGTCTTCGGGCCTCGCGCCGCGAGACTCGATGCCTACAGGAACCCGGAATTCTTCACGATCTCCAACTATGAGCAAATCCTGATCGACAGGGAAGATCTTCAGAATCTGCTCCAGCCCGACATCGTCATTCTCGACGAGGCTCAGCGCATCAAGAACTGGCGCACGAAGACTGCCACTGCGGTCAAGCAGCTTCAAAGCCGGTTCGCCTTTGTGCTTACCGGCACTCCGATCGAGAACCGGATCGACGAAATCTACTCGATTCTCCAGTTCCTGGATCCCAAGATCCTCGGACCTCTGTTTCGATTCAATCGCCAGTACTACCGTCTCGACGACCGGGGTCGGGCGATCGGCTACAAGAACCTGGACGAGCTCGGCGAGCGTGTGAAGCCGTACATGATGAGACGACGCAAGGTCGAGGTGGAAGACGACCTGCCCGCCCGCACGGTCAACAACTATTTCGTGCCGATGACCAAGGAACAGCAACTGCGCTAC
>JAJEGW010000083.1 GCA_022819605.1 Silicimonas sp.
CAGCGTATCATCGCCCCACTGGATCGATTTCTTCACTTCGTTGAACATTTTGGTATCCTGTGTGAGATCAGGAGGCCCTCCTCCTGTCCCGTTGAATTGGCGGCCCCATTGCCGCCGACCCCAATCCTCATGCATCACGCCAGGGTCAGAGCGTCACGTCTCAGATGCGCGGGCCTTACAGCACTTGTCTGGAATTGGAAAGGGATTGCGTCAGGTTCGGTGGGCACGTGTTTGGCAAGCGGAGAGCGAACCGGGCCAGGAGATGCGTCCCGACAATCTTTGTCACTACTGGATCGAGGGTTTCCCGCTCTCGTCGCCGACAATATCTCGCTTGCCGGAATGGCCGCCAAAATGATAGGGCTGCGCCATGCCCAGTCCGCCCCTGAGATGTGGTGAGCAGTTGCGGCCAAGTCGGAAAATTGTTGTGGCGTACTGTGAGTAAAATTCTTGTCGTAGGCATGGCGGTTGTGGATTTCGTGTTCGCATTGGATGCGTTTCCCCGGCGTGCCTCCAAGTACAGCGCGGATGCGGCAGAATTCGTTGGGGGCGGTTGTGCCGCCAGCGCGGCGGTTGCCGTAGCGCGGCTTGGTGGCAACGCCCTGTTGTGCGCACGGTTGGGAGATGACTTTCTTGGCGATCTGATCCTGTCGGATCTTGAATCCGAAGGCGTCGACACAATGTTGGTGAACCGCAAGCCCGGTGCGAAATCCCCGTTCAGTTCGGTCTATGTGGATCGGACAGGTGAACGGCAGATCGTGAACTTCCGCGGCAGTGGTTTGGTCGAGGAACCGGACTGGCCGGAACACACTCCCAATCCAGACGCCGTATTGGTTGATACCCGATGGCCCGCAGCGGCGATTCGCGCACTTGAGCTTGCACGCGCATGGGATGTGCCAGGCATCGTGGACGCCGAAGCTTCGGCCGAGGAATCCATACTCGCGCGGGCTAGCCACGTCGCATTCTCTCGCGATGGGCTCTTGTCATTTGCCGGCGGCCAGCAGATCGAGGCGGCATTGCATACCGCTCATAGGCGCCTGCCGGGATGGGTCTCGGTCACTGACGGTGAGGACGGGACTTTCCATGTGGGCGCTGACGGGTTGAAGCACACCCCCGCCTTCCCTGTCGAGACCAAGGACACACTCGGTGCGGGCGACATTTGGCACGGAGCCTTCGCGCTCGCGCTTGCGGAAACATCGGACGAAGGTCACGCGGTGTGGTTTGCCAACGCGGCAGCTGCACTGAAATGCACTGAATTCGGGGGCCGCAAGGGCTGCCCTGATCGCGATGCGTTGGAACGATTTCTGAAGGAGAAAACGTGACGGATTTGACCCATGGCAAGCAGAGTGGCCTGCCCTGCATGGCCGGCGAATGCGGCACGATCAAGGTGACGGTGGCGGACAAGCGTCCGCCGATCAAGTGGCCGATCGCGGCTCATCATGGCGTTCCACAGGCACCATTCTCGCGCGGGTCGTGGGGATTGAGATGAAACTCGGCATACTTCCCCTTGGCCGACCGACATTCGACGTGCCCTTCGCCGAAGCCAACCTCGCCGCGATGCTGTCAGCGCTGGATGCAACGAGGCATGAGATCATCGGCCCCCGAGAATTGCTCTTGGACGAGGGTGCCGCGCGCACGGGCATGGCCGAGTTGCAGGCGGTCGGCGTGGATCAGGTGCTGATCCTTCAGGTGACTTTTACCGATGCCTCGATGACCGTGGCGATCGGCGCGAGCTTTGATCAGCCGCTGTCGATCTGGGCCATCTCCGAGCCGCGCAACGGCGGGCGACTCAGGCTCAATTCCTTCTGCGGGCTCAATCTTGCGGCCCACGCGCTGGGACTGAACGACCGCGAATTTGGCTGGCTCTTTGCCGATCCTGCGGGAGAGATTGGCGAAGACTTGAATGCGCTGTTTCGAGGTGCGCGATTGGCAGGAGAACTGCCTCTGGGTGCCGTGCCTGCGGCAACGCGCGAGGGCGAAGCCGTTGCCCAGGCGATTCGGGGCCGACGCATCGCTCGGATCGGCGAACATCCCGTCGGGTTCGACACCTGTGCTTATGACCCCGGCTTGCTCAAGAATCTGGCCGGCGTCGAAGTTGACACGATGGATCTTGATGACTTGTTTGCCGCGGCCCGTGGAGCCACGTCCGAGACCGCCAGCGCCCTTCGCGCGGAAGTGGCCGGGCAGCTGGATGGGCTGGGCGATGTGGACCAGAGCGAACTCGACAGTTCGCTGCGCCTGAAGGCCGGGCTGGACGATCTGCGCTGCACGGGCCGATATGACGCCTTTGCCATCCGGTGCTGGCCCGAGACCTTCACGGAATATGGCGGCGCGGTTTGTGGGCCGGCGGCGATGATGGGCGAGGTCCACGTGCCCTGCGCCTGCGAAGCCGATGTCTACGGTGCGCTGACCCAATTGATCCTTTTGCAGGCGGCGCAAGCGCCCGTGTTCCTGACCGATCTGGTCGATATGGATGTTCGCGACAATACCGGCGTGGTCTGGCATTGCGGGCAGGCACCGCTCTCCATGCGTGATCCGGAGGGTCCGGCCGAAGCAGCCATCCACACCAACCGCAAGCAGCCGCTGCTCTTTCAATTCACGCTAAGACCTGGCCCCGTGACCTTTCTGCGGATCAGTCAGGCCAAGGGCCGCCTGCATATGGTGCTGGGATATGGCGAGATGCTGCGCCGCCCGATGGCGTTTACCGGGACCTCTGGTGTGGTGCGGTTCGAGCGCGAGGCTTGCGCGGTGCTGGATGACATCATCGCTTCAAGGCTCGAACACCATATGGCGCTGGCTTATGGCGATCACCGCGCGATGCTGCGCGGCGTGGCCGGAGCTATGGGTCTGCCGCTTCTGGAACTTTGACATGAGCAAGAGAAACGGTTTGAACGGTTTGGGCATGTTGGTGCAAGGATCGGCATCGAACTGCCGGGGCTTTGCGGCCAGCCTGCGCGCGCATTTGGGGGAAACGCGCTCGATCCGCAGGTCTGGCCAGACGCAGAACTGCACCAGCGCTTTGTCCAGGCAATGATGCGCGCTCGGCAATACCTGTCGCCAGCACACGGAACTCAATTCATAAAGGAAACGACATGAGCGAATTCAACAGCTTGCTGCTTGAGGCCAACTTGATTGACGGGGCTTGGACCGGTGCCGATAGCGGTTCAGCGATCGACGTGACGAACCCTGCGACGGGTGAGGTCATAGGAACCGTGCCGAATTGCGGTGCCGAAGAAACAGGGCGCGCGATCGAGGCCGCGGCAAGGGCATTTGACAGCTATTCCCGCAGCGATCTTTTGCAGCGCGTGCGTTTGCTTCAAGACCTTCATGACGCGCTGATGGACAACCAGGAGGCGCTTGCGCTTCTGCTGACCTCGGAACAGGGCAAGCCTCTGCCCGAAGCGCGGGGCGAGATTGCAATTGGTGCAGCCTATATTCGCTGGTTCGCCGAGGAAATCCGACGTGCCAAGGGCGAGATCGTGCCTTCGCCAACACGAGACCGGCAGCTTCTGGTAACGCGCCATCCCGTGGGTGTCGTCGCTGCGATTACGCCGTGGAATTTCCCGTCATCCATGCTGGCCCGCAAACTTGGGCCTGCGCTGGCTGCTGGCTGTACGGTCGTGGCCAAGCCGGCTACTGCGACCCCATATTCCGGTCTGGCTTGGGGCAAGCTGTGTCAGGATGTGGGCTTTCCTGATGGTGTGGTGAATATCCTGACCGGTTCCGCCCGCGCCATCGGCGGGGCGGTCATGGACAGCCCGACGGTGCGAAAGGTCACCTTCACCGGATCGACCGAAGTCGGCAGGACACTTATCCGGCAGTCGGCCGACACGGTAAAGAAAGTGTCGATGGAGCTGGGCGGCAATGCGCCGTTCCTGGTGTTTTACGATGCTGATCTAGACGCGGCCGTCGAGGGTGCGATGATCGCCAAGTACCGCAACGCAGGACAGACATGCGTATGCACCAACCGGTTCTATGTGCAGGCAGGCGTATACGATGCCTTTGTCGCCAAGCTGAAAGCCGCGACGGCCGCACTCGTCGTAGGCAATGGTGTCGAAGAGGACGTCACGCAGGGCCCCCTGATCGATGAAGCCGCGGTCGTAAAGGTTGAAGAGTTGATTGCCGACGCGACCGGGAAAGGCGGTACCATCATCCAGGGCGGGCGACGCCATGGCATGGGTGGCACGTTCTTTGAGCCGACGACGATTGCCAACGCAACGCAGGAAATGCGCTTTGCCACCGAAGAGATCTTCGGACCGCTTGCGGCGGTGTTTCGGTTTGACAACGAGGAAGAGGCCATGGCAGCCGCCAACGCCACGGAATACGGGCTCGCCGCCTATGCCTACACGCGCGATCTTGGCCGCGCATTCCGGTTGAACGAGGGACTGGACTACGGCCTGATAGGCATCAATGCCGGGCTGATCACCACCGTCGAGGCACCGTTTGGCGGGTTGAAGCAAAGCGGCATGGGCAAGGAAGGCGGAAGCCAGGGTCTCGATGACTATCTCGAAACCAAGTACTTGTGCTTGGCGGGACTTGACGCATGATCCTGATCACAGAGTTCATGGATGAAGCGGCGGTGGAGCGGCTGACAGCGGTGCATCCAACCTGCTATGCCCCCCAGTTGGCGGACCGGCCCGAGGAGCTGGCCGCTCGCGTGGACGGTATCCAGGCGTTGATCGTGCGCAATCGTACCCAGGTCACCGCCAAGCTGCTAGACGCGGCATCAAGGCTGAAAGTGGTCGGACGGCTGGGCGTGGGGCTCGATAACATCGATCTTGACGCCTGCAATGCGCTAGGCGTCGAGGTGATCCCGGCCATCGGCGCAAACACTCTGTCGGTGGCCGAATACGTGGTTGCGAACGCGATGGTCTTGCTCCGGGGCGCCTATCAGGCCAACGCGCGCATGTTGGCTGGCGATTGGCCGCGCGCGGATTGCTCCGGGCGCGAGGCAGCGGGGCGACAGCTGGGGCTGATCGGCTTTGGCGCCAACGGGCAAGAGACCGCGTGGCTTGCGCGGGCGCTAGGCATGCAGATCATGGCCTTCGACCCGATGCTCCCGCCCGAGCATCCCGCATGGCAGGGCGCTCGAGCGGCCAGTTTGGACGAAGTCATGGAGCAGGCGGATGTGATCAGCCTGCACGTCCCGCTGACTGACCAGACCCGCCATATGATCAACGTGGACCGGCTGGCGCAAATGAAGACTGGCGCCATAGTGATCAATGCCGCTCGAGGCGGCGTAATCGATGATACCGCGCTGGCAAAGGCCCTGCACCGGGGGCAGATTGCGGGTGCAGCGCTCGACGTGTTTGAGACCGAGCCTTTGACACGTGACGCAGCACAGATCTTTGCAGGAATTCAAAATCTCATCCTGACGCCGCATATTGCTGGCGTTACCAATGACAGCAACATCCGCGTCAGCGCCATGATCGCGGATCACGTGCTTGACCGACTCGCATAGGAGGTCCGGTGCCCAAGGAAATGGGAACCTGCTCCCTCCTGGCGACGGGCATGGCGCGGTGCGGCTTGACTGAAACTCGATTGGTCAGATTTCCCTGACAATGACGAATTTGCCGTGGCTTCGAGCAGCGAAAACTTGCCGAACGTCTCCTGGCATTGGGCTTTCGGGTTCTTCTTGCACTGCAAGTTCGTTGCGTAGTGGCTACGGTCGAAGAATTGTGCCGTTGCGTTCGCCGGAGGGACTTGTCAGGTAGTGAGCGTGGACCTTGATCAACTGCCCCCCGCATTTTCCGGACCTTCGGCATGGAACGGCCGCGAGATGCGCGACCGTACCGATTGGATCGTCACCCTGACCGAGGATCAGGTGGGTGAGATTGAGTTCGCGGCACACCGGTTTCTTTCCACGGACGGCGATCTTGGAGAGATCAGGGTGGCAGACTTCCCCTTGCCACAGCTATCCGGGCACCTTGCGCAACTTCGGGAAACCCTCCTGCATGGCTGCGGCTTCGAGGTGATCAGGGGCCTGCCGGTCGCTGGCTACGATCAGCGCCTTGCCGCAACGATTTTCTGTGGAGTCGGCGCGCATTTGGGCAAGGCGCGTTCGCAAAACGCGCAAGGGCATGTTCTAGGTCACGTGCGCGATCTCGGAGCGAATCCGGATGACCCGAACAGCCGGATCTACCAGACCCGTGCGCGGCAGACGTTTCATACCGACAGTGCGGATGTCGTGGGGCTTCTTTGCCTGCGCGAAGCCCGGGAAGGGGGCGACAGCCTTCTTGTGAGCGCGGAGGCAATCTACAACAGGATGCTGGTAGAGCGGCCCGATTTGCTGGCCCTGCTCTTCGATCCCGTCGCGACGGATCGTCGGGGCGAAGTTCCGGAAGGGATGAAGCCCTATACCGAGATTCCGCCCCTGTCTTGGCACGAAGGCCACCTGACAGTTTACTACCAACGGCAGTACATTGACAGCGCCAGCAGGTTTCCGGACGCGATGCCGCTGACGCCGGAGCATGTCGAGGCGCTGGACATGTTTGACAGGCTGGCAAACGATCCAGATCTTCACCTCTCGATGCGGCTGCGGCCTGGCGACATGCAGTTCGTCTACAACCATGGCCAGCTTCACGACCGAACGGGCTTCCTGGACTGGCCGGAGCCGGAAAGGAGGCGACACCTGCTGCGACTTTGGCTGAGCATTCCGGGCGATCGCCCGTTGCCGCCCGTTTTTGCTCAGCGCTACGGCTCGATCACGATCGGCGACCGCGGCGGCATCGTGACTCCGGAGACAAGGCTTCACGCTCCGATTGACGTCTGAGCGTCAGACGCTGATTTCCTCGAATTCGCTGCAGCTTCGACCGATGGTGGCCAGGCCTTCTTCCAGGTAGTCGGGCAGAAGCGGCGTTCCGACGAGATACTCCGCAGTGCGGTCGTTGTGCTGGCTGAACGTCAAATCCTTCGCCTCGGCCCAACTGTCCGGGCCGTCGCCGCGGCCCATCCAAATGATGGCGACGAGATCGATCTGGGCTCCGTCAGAAAGATCCGAGATGAAGGACTTCAGTTCGGCTTCAACCGGCTCCGACGGCCGGTCCTCGAGAACGGCAGCATCGATGTCGTCATCATCAAGCGGCGATGCATCGGGGTCGGAAGATGCGGTCTTGACGTCGAATTCGCGCGACTTGGCGATGATGAAACAGACCGTGTCAAGCGGCACGCGGATGTCGGGCAGGTCGCTGTCAGGCGTTTGTCGGCTGAGCGTCATTGAAGCGGCACCCTGAATTAGCTCCAGACTGCCAAGTATCCTGGCGGTTGTGAATGCCCCGGTCCAGGACAGGCCAGGCACAAATGATGTCGCGGTGCATTCGTGCCCGCGGTGGCGTCAATTCCGTGCTGCAGGCGTGCGTCAGCGGCGAAGGCCAAGTCGCTGGATGAGGCCCTGGTAGCGCGACTCGTCCTTGCGCTTCACGTAGTCCAGGAGCTTGCGGCGCTGCGCGACGAGCTTCAGGAGGCCGCGACGCGAATGGTTGTCCTTCTTGTGGGTCTTGAAATGCTCGGTCAAGGTCGTGATCCGAGACGACAGGATGGCAACCTGAACCTCGGGCGATCCGGTGTCGCCCTCTTTCGTGCGATATTCCTTGATGACACGTGCCTTGTCTTCAGCGGTGATCGACATCGGGGTCTCCTTTTCGGGTCATGGCACAAGCCGGGATGTCGTCCAGCAGGGCCCGTGGAGGTCGGTTGCGCGCATATAGTCGGCGCCACGGTGGATGAAAAGGGGAATTCTTGCGAGCCCTCTCCTGTCAAGCCCTAATTCGCGACTTGTCTAGACGGTGCAGATGGCGGAAATGCGCTGGATTGAGGAACGTGTCCGTCGGTCCTGCAGGCGACCGCAACGCGTCGAAGTTCCCGATCCTCAACCGCCGCGTTCACGCCACGGCCTGGGTTGCGACCGGTAGGGGACATAGAGTGGATGCCGGGGGTGCCCGGAGCCGGTCATGCCGAGGGCAAGCAAGGGCTTCGACGACGCGAGAAGGAGTTCGAGCACCGACTGCCCCTGTCCGCGATGTGCGCCGTGATTGCCCCAGGCACACAGGACGTCGTCGGCCCAGTCAATGGCGGCAAGGATCTGTTCCCTGTTGTCCGGTCCTTCGGGCGTGGGTGCGCGCATGAGCCGCGATGGATCGGTTTGCCGGAGCGCGAACAGGTTGCAGATCCGGAACCCGCCGTAGCCAAGCATGCGGGTGCGCCGTTCGCAACGCTCGATAGTGGGATCGTTCGCAAGCTCGGTTGCCGTCGACGGATTCAGCATGATGTAGAGAAGGCGGCGGCCGCCGCGGTCCCAGATGCGCGTCAGCGAATAGCGGTACCTGTCGCACGCCGAATAGACTGCCTCGCTGACCCGATGCCCGTCGTCGTGGCGTCGCGTTACGAGATTCATGGTCGGAACACCCGGTCAGGATGAAACTCGCCCGACATGTAGGTGCCGATGGCAACCGGACTTCCCCGATGTGCCGCCCAGCACCTTTCCCCGAAAGCGGCATTGGAGGCGATGACCAGTCCAGGATTGCCGTTCCGGATGCGGGCGACCGCTTCCTCCGAGACCTGGACCTGCGCCAGGTTCGCAAGGCCGGTTTCGAGCGGCAGGATCAGTTCCCCAATCTCCGGGGTCCGGGCCAGCGCCTCGATCTTGTCGAGCGCAGCTGCGTGGTCCACATGAAAGGGTCCGGACCATGTGCGGCGCAGCCGGACAACGTGAGCTTCGGTGCCGAGCGCATGGCCGAGATCGCGCGCGACGGAGCGTACATACACGCCCTTGCCGCAGACCATTTCGAGGGTGACATGGTCAGGGTCGGGCCGATCGACGAGGCTGAGGCTATCGACATGGACGGGTCTTGGCGCGACCTGCACGTCCTCGCCGGCCCTGGCCCGGTCGTATGCGCGTTCTCCGTCAATCTTGATCGCGGAAAACGCGGGCGGAACCTGCTCGATGTCGCCTTCAAGCTCCGCAAGCGCGGCATGCAGGGCTTCGTCGTCAGGCCGCACGTCGGAGGTGGCAATCACCTCGCCTTCCGTGTCATCCGTGCTGGTCGATTGGCCAAGGCGCATCGTGAACTCATAGGCCTTTGATGCGTCGGTGACATAGGGAATTGTCTTCGTTGCTTCGCCGAGCGCCACGGCGAGCAGGCCGGAGGCTGCCGGGTCGAGCGTGCCCGCGTGCCCGGCTTTCCTTGCATCGAGCGCCCACCTTATCTTGTTGACAACGGTCGTCGATGTCGGTCCGGGAGGCTTGTCCACCGGAAGCCAGCCGGAGATGTCGCGCCCCTTCTTCTTCCGTGCCATCTGGGTTCCTTTCCAAGAGGGCAGGGTGCTAGCCCCGAAGGAGCGAGGCTGTCAATGGAAGTGACACGGGACAAAGGCAAGTCCGTGCGCCGCCTCCGGCCGACGTGCCGAGCTGCCCATGCGGGTGCAGAAATACGGTTGCTTCCCTTGCGACGGAACCGTCCAGATGACTCCGTTGCAGCGGTGCCTACCTCACGACGCCGAGGATCGGTCCCATGGGCAAGCCAAAATCGTGACGCTCGATCATCGGCGCGTACAGGCGGGAGACCTTGCCGTCGAGAAAGAGTGCGTCGGGGGTCTTGAACACGTCGCGGAATAGTCGGGCAAAGCGGTGAAAGTTGACGGGCTCGTCCGAGATCGCGGTCACGATGCGCCCGTCCTCCGTCACCCCGATCCCGTTGCGGATGAAGCGTGACGGCGAGTCAGCCAGGAGCCTAGGGTGAAGCTGTCCGTCAATGACCAGCATGGGCCCGGACTGGGTCGCAAAGCTGCAAGAGACCCCGGACCGAGCAAAGCTGCGGGATTCGTCGATGTCTGCAGCGCCTTCGTCCAGGCAGAGAACGCCGTTCGGAAGGAGCCCGAAGTTTCCGGGACCTTCATTGGTGACAATCGGCGAGAGTTCCATCCCGTCCTCGACATACAGACCGACCGGGTTCCGGTTCGGGTGATACATGCCGCCATTAATGGCAAGAACCAGGTGACGGCCTCGGGCGCCGACATCTGCCGCAACTTTGTCAAAACTGCCAAAAGGCCTGCCGTCAGCGTCGTTCAGAAACAGCCGGACGTCCTCCTCCGCCGGGTCGATCTCGCAGGCCGTGAACTGCAAGTTCTCGAAATCCAGGCTCCAGCAGTCTGCGGCGAGGGCTCCTGTGCACAGCGCAGCGCTAGTCAGCGTCAAGATCGCGGCGAACGTTTTCATTGGCGAACATGGCACGAGTGTCATCAAGGCGGTCGAAAGTCTCGTCGATGCGGAACCGGATTTCAGGCGAGAACTTGAGCTGGAGGCCCCTGCAGACGATGCGCCTGATGTCGGAGCGATTGCGACGAAGGGCGTCCAGCGCCTCTTCCCGGTTGTTTCCGCCCAAGGGCAGTATGTAGGCGGTCGCCACCTTGAGATCCGGGGAACAGGTGACTTCGCCCACGGTGATCGACATGGAATTGAGTTCCGGGTCATGGACATCGCCCTGGATCAGGACGTCCGAGAGACGTCGCCGGATCAGTTCCGCGACTCGAAGCTGACGTTGGGAGGGACCTGGGCCGTCATGATGGCGGGAACGCGACATGTCCCGCATCTAAGTGCTGGCGAGCCGGTGGGCAAGCGCGTAAGGAAGTCGGGAACGGGAGGTTGGACATGACGGAACTGCCAGGTGTTGTCATTGCCGGTGCGTCAGGCCGGATGGGCCGGATGCTTGTGGGAGAAGTGCTGGCCTCGAGCACGCTGCGCCTGGCTGGAGCCACCGAACGGTCCGGGCATGACTGGATCGGAGCTGATGTGGGGGAGGCCTTGGGAAAGTCCGCCCTTGGCGTGACCGTCACCGATGATCCTATCGAGGCGGTCGTGAACGCCCGGGTGGTGATTGACTTCACCACGCCCGAGGCGACGGTCGCCCTTTCCGAACTGGCGGCGCAGGCCAGATGCGTTCACGTGATTGGCACGACGGGCCTTTCAGAAGGCGACCTGAAGCGGATCGATGCCGCAGCCAAGCACGCAGCCGTCATTCGGGCGGGCAACATGAGCCTTGGCGTGAATCTCCTTGTGCAACTTACGCGCAAGGTTGCTGCGGCGCTCGACGGGGATTTCGACATCGAGATTGTCGAGGCACATCACAGGCACAAGGTGGATGCGCCTTCTGGCACGGCGCTCATGCTGGGCGAGGCCGCGGCGGAAGGCCGCGGCGTTTCCTTGCAAAGTGTTTCCGATCGGGGCCGCGACGGCATGACGGGCGCCCGGCAAAGGGGAAACATCGGCTTCGCCGCTTTGCGGGGCGGCGATGTCGTTGGCGAGCATGACGTCATATTTGCCGCGGATGGCGAGCGCATCGTGCTGCGTCATCTTTCGACCGACCGCCGCATATATTCCCGGGGCGCGCTCAAGGCGGCTGCCTGGGGTCTCGACCAATCGCCCGGCAGCTATGACATGCTGGACGTGCTCGGGCTCAAGTGACCCGGGCGGGTCGGACATCGTCAATGCGAGTCCCGAGATGCGGGATGCCCAAATGCGCGTGACGGCGTTTCGGAACACGGACAGTCGGACGCGGCACCTCGCTGTCAATTGGCAGCGAAATCCGGATCGGGCTGGGAGTAGCGCATGAAGTCAGCTGGCTATTGGCTCGGGATCGACCTGGGAACATCCGGTGTCAAGGCGGTCCTGATGAATGCCGGGCAGGAAACCGTCACATCGACCCAAGCGGAACTTGAGGTGTCCCGTCCAAGGCCTGGCTGGTCCGAGCAGGATCCTCTCCACTGGTGGGAGGCGACCAAGACGGTTCTTGACGAACTGGCCGGCACGCATCGGAATGAGGTGGCGCAGGTGCGCGGCATCGGCCTTTCGGGGCAAATGCACGGCGCAACGCTTCTTGATGCGGATGATCGGGTGCTGCGTCCCTGCATTCTGTGGAATGACGGGCGATCTGAGGCGGAGTGTGCCGCGCTGGAAGCACGCGCAGACTTTTCCGGCATAGGCGGCAACCTGGTCATGCCGGGCTTCACCGCGCCCAAGCTCGAGTGGGTGCGGATTCACGAGCCGGATGTCTTCGAGAGGGTGGCGAAGGTGCTGCTGCCCAAGGACTACGTGAGGCTGTGCCTTGCGGGAGAGCATCTCTCGGACATGTCCGACAGCGCAGGAACGCTCTGGATGGATGTGGGCGGTCGTTGCTGGTCGAACGCGTTGCTGGATGCGACGGGCCTCTCGGAGGCTCACATGCCGGTTTTGGTCGAGGGTTCGGAACCCGGAGGCCGGCTGAGGCCTGAACTTGCGGAGCGGTGGGGCATTGCAGTTCCGCCGGTGATTGCCGGCGGTGGAGGCGACAACGCGGCGTCGGCAGCTGGTGTCGGCGCGGTTGCACCGGGAACCGGATTCGTTTCGCTTGGCACCTCCGGCGTGCTGTTTGTTGCGACCGAGGGATTCGCTCCCAATTTGGACGCTGCCGTTCACGCCTTTTGTCATGCAGTGCCAAGCACTTGGCACCAGATGGGTGTGATTCTCTCGGCGACCGACACGCTCAACTGGCTGGGTCGCGTAACCGGGCGTCATCCCGCTGACTTGGCTGCTGGAATCGACCCGGCGCGACCTGCAAGCGAGCCACTCACCTTTTTGCCGTACCTTTCCGGAGAGCGAACGCCGCATAATGACGCCGGTGCGCGCGGCGTTCTGGCTGGAATGAGTCAGGCGACGGAAGTCGACGATCTGGCACGTGCGGCGATGGAGGGCGTGGCCTATGCGTTTGTCGATTGTGTCGAGGCGCTGCGTTCGGCCGGCACTGTTCCCGAACTCGTCTATGCCATTGGCGGCGGCGCGCGATCCCGGTCCTGGGTCCAGATGATCGCCAACGCTTCCGAATTGCCGATCTCCATTCCGGATGCGGGTGAATCGGGTGCCGCATTTGGTGCCGCGCGCCTCGGCATGGCCGCGTCCGAGGGCGGTGATCCGGAGGAAGTCTGTGCGCCGGTCGGCATCGAGAGCACGATTGACCCGGACCCCGGCATGGCGGGCTATCATGCAGACAACCTGGCTCGATACCGCGCGATGTATGCCAGGGCCCGGGCCGTGATGTCCGGACCGGCAGTGCCGCAACGCAGCAATTGACTTTGCCTGGGTGCAGGGGCAGAACCGCTGCAGTTCTTTCAAAGGGGTTTCGCATGAGGAAGATCTTTGCGAACGCGACGGAAGCGCTTGAAGGGCTCCTGCGCGACGACATGCTGATTGCTGCAGGAGGGTTCGGCCTTTGCGGAATTCCTGAACTCCTGTTGCAGGCAATTCAAGACAGCGGGGTCAAGGGCCTCACATTCGCGTCGAACAATGCCGGCGTCGACAATTTCGGAATCGGAATCCTGCTGGAGACCAGGCAGGTCAGCAAGATGATGAGTTCCTATGTCGGCGAAAACGACGAGTTCATGCGGCAATACCTGTCAGGAGAGCTTGAAATCGAATTCAATCCCCAGGGCACCCTTGCGGAACGGATGCGCGCTGGTGGTTGCGGCATTCCCGGCTTCTACACGAGAACCGGAGTCGGCACGCAGGTCGCCGAGGGCAAGGAGCACAAGGAATTCGACGGCGAAACCTATGTCTTGGAGAGGGGCATTTTCGCCGATCTTTCCATCGTGAAGGCCTGGAAGGCGGACGAAACCGGAAACGCGATCTTCCGCAAGACGGCACGCAATTTCAATCCACCCGCTGCCATGTGCGGAAAGGTCTGCGTGATGGAGGTGGAGGAGATCGTGCCCACGGGAAGCTTGGATCCCGACCGCATCCACTTGCCCGGCATTTACGTGCATCGGCTGATCCAGGGGGAGCATGAGAAGCGGATCGAGCAGCGCACGGTGCAGAAGAAGGAGACTGCGTGATGCCTTGGGACAGAAACCAGATGGCGGAGCGCGCCGCCCAGGAACTCGAAGACGGCATGTACGTGAATCTCGGCATCGGCATTCCGACGCTGGTCGCGAACTATGTCGGCGCCAAGGACATCACGCTCCAGTCCGAGAACGGCATGCTCGGCATGGGACCGTTTCCGTTCGAGGGCGAAGAGGATCCCGATCTCATCAACGCGGGCAAGCAGACGATAACGGAACTGAAGCGCACGGCGTATTTCGACAGCGCGCAGAGCTTCGGGATGATCCGAGGCGGCAAGATTGCCGTCGCCATCCTGGGCGCGATGGAGGTCAGCGAAGCGGGCGACCTGGCGAACTGGATGATTCCCGGCAAGCTCGTCAAGGGGATGGGCGGTGCCATGGATCTCGTGGCGGGCGTTGGCCGCGTGATCGTTGTCATGGACCACACGAACAAGCACGGGGCGTCGAAGCTGCTGAAGGAGTGCACCCTTCCGCTGACCGGCAAGGAAGTGGTCGACCTGATCATCACCAATCTCGGCGTGCTCGAAGTCGGTCACAAGGGGCTGCACATTCTCGAGACCGCGCCGGATGTCAGCCGAGACGAAATCCGGGCAGCCACCGAGGCGGCCATCGTCTGACCACGCTCTGGGCAGGACTGGGCGTCGATTGCGCCAGCGTTGCCGCGGATGAAATCGTGGCATCCGCAAGGCTCGGGGAACGGCGGCTGGATGAGGATCGGACTTCTTCAGCAGAAGAGGGATCACGCCGCGCATGTCGGTCAGCACCGGTTCTCTTGGTCAATCAGAACCCCGGCGGATTCTGGCAGCCGGGAATGCTGGCCGGACGGCGGGTGCATGCGGATTTTTTTCGGAATTGACGCTTTTGCCGATCAGCCGGACTTGATATCCTGACGCATGATCCGGACGGCATCCCGAAACTGCCGCAACAAGATCAATCGGAAAACCAATCGGAGAATAAAATGGACGGAAATGACGCCCCTGGGAAATGCCCCGTCATGCATGCGACTTTCGGCGCGCGATCAAACCGCGACTGGTGGCCAAACCAGTTGAACCTGCGCATCCTGCATCAGAATTCATCACTTTCCGACCCCATGGGCCCGGCCTTCGTCTATGCGGAGGAATTCAAGAAGCTCGACCTGAAGGCGCTGAAGCAGGATCTCTATGACCTGATGACCGACAGCCAGGACTGGTGGCCGGCGGACTACGGTCACTACGGTCCGCTGTTCATCCGCATGGCGTGGCACAGCGCGGGAACCTACCGGACCGGTGACGGCAGGGGCGGCGGGTCTTCCGGCACTCAGCGATTCGCACCGCTCAACTCCTGGCCGGACAACGGAAATCTCGACAAGGCCCGTCGACTGCTGTGGCCAGTAAAGAAGAAGCACGGAAACGCGATTTCCTGGGCCGACCTGATGATCCTGGCCGGAAACTGCGCAATCGAGTCCATGGGCGCCAGGACGTTCGGATTCGGTGGCGGTCGTGTCGACTTCTGGGAGCCGGAAGAGGATATCTACTGGGGAGCCGAGGACACCTGGCTGGGCGATGACCGCTATTCGGGCGACCGGGACCTCGAGAACCCGCTGGCCGCGGTCCAGATGGGCCTGATCTACGTGAATCCGGAAGGGCCGAACGGCAATCCCGACCCCGTGGCAAGCGGTCGGGACATCCGGGAGACCTTCGCCAGAATGGCAATGGACGACGAGGAAACGGTGGCCTTGGTAGCTGGAGGACATACCTTCGGGAAGGCTCACGGCGCGGGAGACCCCGGCCTTGTCGGTCCGGAACCGGAAGGTGCGCCGATCCAGGAGATGGGACTGGGATGGAAGAACGGTCACGGCTCCGGGAAGGGCGTCGACGCGACAACGAGCGGCATCGAGGGTCCCTGGACGTCGGATCCGATCACGTGGGACATGGGATATTTTGACGTGCTGTTCGGATACGAGTGGGAGCTCTCGAAGAGTCCGGCCGGCGCGCATATCTGGGTCGCCCAGGGCTTGAAGGACGAGGATCATGCGCCGGAGGTTGACGGATCCGGCAAGAAGGTCACGCTGATGATGACGACGGCCGACATTGCGATGCGCATGGATCCCGATTACGAGAAGATCTCGCGTCGGTACCACGCAGATCCCGAGGAGTTCGCAGATGCCTTTGCCCGGGCATGGTTCAAGCTGACGCACAGGGACATGGGGCCGCGCGCCTGCTACCTTGGTCCGGAGGTGCCGGACGAGGAACTGATCTGGCAGGATCCGATCCCCAAGCCGGACCACGAACTGGTCAACGCCGCCGACATCGCCGAGCTCAAGAAGCAGATCCTTGGTTCGGGCCATTCCGTGGCCGAACTCGTCTCGCTGGCATGGTCTTCGGCATCGACCTTCCGGGGGTCGGACAAGCGCGGCGGGGCGAATGGCGCCCGAATCCGGCTGGCTCCCCAGAAGGACTGGGAGGTTAACAAGCCGCTGTTGCCGATCATCGAGACACTCGAAAGGATAAGGGACGGCTTTGGCAAGCCGGTCTCTCTTGCCGATCTCATCGTGCTCGCCGGCTCTGCGGCGATCGAGAAGGCGGCCTCCGACGGCGGCAACTCCGTTGAGGTGCCGTTCACGCCAGGCCGGGGGGATGCGACGCAGGACCAGACCGACGCGGAGAGCTTTGCGGTGCTCGAGCCCGCCGCCGACGGTTTCCGGAACTACCAGAAGGCGCAATATGCGGTTTCGGCGGAAGAGCTCCTTGTCGACCGCGCCCAGCTTCTGACGCTTACGGCTCCGGAGATGACCGTTCTTGTCGGCGGCATGAGGGCGCTTGGCGCGAACCATGACGGGTCGCCCCACGGAGTCATGACGGAAACGCCCGGCAAGCTGACCAACGACTTCTTCGTCGCGGTCACGGACATGGGCATCGACTGGGTGCCGGTTTCTGGTGACGAGGGGGTGTTCGAGGGACGTGATGGTGCCGGCGGTGGTGTCCGCTGGACGGCAACGCGGGTCGACCTTGTCTTTGGCGCAAACTCCCAGCTTCGGGCGCTGGCCGAGGTCTATGCCCAGGACGACAACAGCAGGAAGTTCGTGACTGATTTCGTCGCGGCCTGGGTTAAGGTCATGGACGCGGACCGTTACGACCTGAACTGAGCCTAGTCGAGATCCTCGTCTGATCGTCGGAGCGCCTTGATGGCGCTCCGGCGTTTCTTTTGCTCAAGGCGCTTGCGCCGTTGTCCTGGCGGCACGGAGGTCTTCACGCGCGGCTTTGGCTTGGCGAGCGATCGCCGGATCAGCTCCACAAGCCTTGCGCGTGCGATGACGCGGTTTCGGGCCTGGCTTCGGGTTTCCGAAACCTGGATCACGATTGCTCCATCTTGTGTCCAACGGCGGCCGGCAATGTGCTTGAGCCGTCGCTTCGCGGACTCGGGCAGGGAAGGCGAACGTCCCGCCTCGAAACGCAACTCCACGGCTGTCGCGACCTTGTTCACGTTCTGTCCGCCCGGGCCCGAAGCGCGAACAAACTGTTCGGTGATTTCCCAGTCTCCCAGTTCGATGTCAGGCGTGATCCACATCGTGTCTGCTCGCTTCGATGATTCAGGCTGTTCCGGCGGTACGATGGTCACCGGAATGCGACTGTTCAGGAAAAGAGAAGGGCCGCCGACGAGGCGACCCTTCCGAGTGTCTTGGAGATGGGCCAGTTAGGGACCGGTCAGGCCGGCGGCCCAATCAGGAGTGCTTTTGCAAAGGGTCTGCCCTTCAGCTGATGGGTCTCCTGACTGTCCGGACAC